>JAJRZP010000071.1 GCA_024275195.1 Chloroflexota bacterium
AGCGGCAGCGAATCGGCATTGCCCGTGCGCTGGCCCTCAACCCGAAGGTAATTGCGCTCGACGAACCCGTATCTGCACTCGACGTTTCGATTCGAGCTCAGATCATGAACCTGTTGGTCGACCTGCAGGACGAGCACGGCCTTGCCTACCTGCTGGTAGCCCACAACCTGGCGACAGTGCGATACATGTGCCACGACATGGCAGTTATGTACCTCGGCGTAGTTCAGGAATCGGGCGAGACAGAAGCTATCTTCAACAACCCGATGCACATCTACACCAACGCGCTGGTTTCAGCCGCTCTGCCGTCGCACCCCGACATTCACCGTGAAGAGTTCCTGCTCCCCGGCGAAGTTGTATCGCCGATCGACCCACCACCGGGCGACGTGTTCATGACACGAACACCGCTCGAAGTCGACCCTACCCACAAGTGGGCAAACGAACGACCACCGCTCGTCGAGAAAGAGCCGGGACACTGGGTCGTAGAAACCCCATGGTCAATGGCTGCCGACGCCGGCCTGAAAGTAGAACTATCCGGCCACAAAGGCATCTAGTAACAGGCTGCGGTAAAAACGCAAACCAAAAAAGCCCCCGACAATTGTCGGGGGCTTTTTATTTTCGCATATGGCTCCCGGGCCTGGATTCGAACCAGGATTAGAGGCTTCAAAGGCCCCTGTCCTACCATTGAACGACCCGGGAACACGGCTATCTAGGATAAGCGATTTTCAGGTTGCGTTGGTGTTGGTTGCTACTTTATTTTCCGGGCCAGCATATTGTTGGCAACGCAAGTCGAATACCCGTGTTCCCGTATCTGCACCTCTTTCTTACGCACAGTGAACCCCCTCGTCCCGACCGTAGCGATAGCGAAGCGGAGAGACCTTGGTCGTATAGATTGGCTCCGGATGGCCGAAGGGGAATAAATGTGGGACTATCGTGCGATTCTTGCAACGTTGACGTTGAAGATCCCTCCGGCAGGGGGTCGGGACGAGGAGTGTTCGGGATGGGTTGCTAAAGCGGTGTGTTCGTAAAATCTATCCAATTGGGGTTAATGGACTCGATTAATGTAATTTTTTTGTTACGTCGCCATCGCTTGATCTGTTTCTCTCGATGAACTGCATCCATTCTGGTAGGTGCCTCTTCTGCGTAGACCAATCTATGTATGTTGTACTTTGCTACGAACCGCGATCCACTACCGTTGGCATGTTGTTCCAATCTACGCACCAGATTCGATGTGACGCCGGTGTACAGAGTTTTTCTGTGACTGGCGAGGATGTATACGTGGTACGACATACACGAATCGTTGCGTATTCTCGTAAGAGTTCAAAATTTATCTGGCACAGTGCCCCCGCCCCGCCCCGCCTCGACCGTAGCGATAGCGGAGCGGAGGGTGAACTTGATCATTTGGATTGGTTCAACTTGATCGAAAGCAAACAAGTGGTTCAACAACGCGTGTAGTTCGTGGTGTCAACGTTGAAGGTCCCTCCGGCAGGGTCGGGACGAGGAACTCAGGCCGTGCGATTCTCGCGGAATGAAGCGGACCCCCCCCCCCCCTCGTCCCGACCGTAGCGATAGCGGAGCGGAGGGGCCTTGATCGTATGCGCCGACTCCGGATGGCCGAAGGGGAATAAATGTGGGACTATCGTGCGATTCTCGCCGCGTTGACGTCACAGGTCCCTCCGGCAGGGTCGGGACGAGGAGTGTTCGAAGTTTGTTGGGTCGAGGAGCGAGTGGCGCGTCAGGCTGCGGTTTCGTCGGATGGCACGGTGCTCGAATCGTCGATCGGGCTGGCGTCAGCGTCCGATTTGATCGAGTCCTGTCTGGCGACCTTTTCCATTTCGGCTCGTCGAGTGAGGAGCACCGCCTCGGCCTTGTCCTGTTCCGACTGTGCTACGGGCACATCTGGCATCGGCCGTTGTGAATCCCCGCCTGCACTGATCGTCAGTATCGGCAGAAGGATCGTGAATGCCGAGCCGACTCCAAGCTCGCTATCGAGCCTGACACTTCCGCCATGCATCGAAATGATGCGCTTGACGAGGGCGAGTCCAAGACCGGTGCCCGGTACCTCCCAGTTCTCTTCGGTTCTGGATCGGAAGAACGCCTCGAAGATCTGCTCCTGGTCGCTTTTCGATATCCCGTATCCGCTGTCGCGGATGACGATCTTCGCCTCGCTGCCCTGCACCGAGGCCACCACCGTGATTTTCGCACTGGCAGGCGAGTACTTCACAGCGTTTTCGATGAGATTCGATACGACCTGGGTGATCTTCTGTTTATCGGCAACCAGATCGATCTCACCGGTGACCTCCGACGTGATTTTCTGATTTTTTGCCTTCGCCAGCGGTTCGAGGCTCTCGACCAGTTCGACGACAACCTCGCTGAGGTTGAATTCGGCCTTGGTTAGAGTGAACTCCGGACTTTCGATCTTCGCAATATCGAGCAGATCAGAGATGAGTCTGCTGAGATGTGTCGAGTTGCGCCGCACGACCCCGAGTTGGCGGACCTGCTTCTCTGAGAGGTTGCCCGTGCGGTTTCGTTCAAGGAGATCGGTGTAGGCAGAAATCGAAGTGAGGGGAGTGCGAAGTTCGTGCGAAACCATGGCGAGAAACGAGCTTTTCGCCTCATTGACCCGCTGAAGCTCGACACTCTTGGCTTCAAGCAGGGACTGTTTCTCCCGCGACTCGGCGAGCTCGAGCGCCTGCTCGTGCGACTTTGCGTTCTGGATAGCCGGTGTGACCTGTGCGGCGACCTGAGCAACAAGGCTGAGGTCGTTGTCGGTGTAGGCGTTCTCCTCGCGGTTCATCATGGTGAGGAATCCGATATGGCCCGATGCCTGTGTGCCAAGCGGTACCTCGATCAACGAGTTGAGACCGGCCGCCTTCATCGCCTTGCCGAGCTTCCCGCGCGGTCGGGCACCGATTGATCGACCCGACCATGGATCGGTTTCTTTCGAACTATCGATCTTGCGCTCCGGGGCGTCGAACTCGACTCCGATGGAGAACGCCTGCCACTGCTGATCGTCATCCTGCTGAACGCTCGAGAGAGTGAGGTGATCGTACTTGACGAGTACGTCTAGCTCGTCGGAAACGCGCTGGAATACGCGCTTCAGATCGAGGTCCTCGCTGACGGCGACTGAGATCGCTGCCAGCGACCGTTTTATTTCCGCCTCTTTCTGCTGGCGTCCATACATGCGCGCCGACTGCAACGCACCGGCAAGCTGGTTGGCGACGCGTGTGAGCATCTCGACATCTTCGGATGGGTAAGATTGATCTGACTTTGAGCGCACTGTCAGAGTCCCAACAACCTGACTGAGCATGGTCATGGGAACCGTGATCAGCGATCGCCACTTGGACGAATCGAGATTTGCGGACGGATAGTGCGTGCTGAGTGCATCGAGTTCTTTGCCTGCCGCCACGAGTGGAAGCATTTCAAGGGCGACGCTCTCCTCTATCGACCCGGCGTAGGCGAATCGCTCGTTGATCGGATGTGCCTTGTCGTCACGCCGCCACGATAGACGCAGCGCACCACCGGTGACGGATCGGTCGATCGAGGCGATTTCCAGAGAGTCAAAGTCGATTCGTTGCGACAGCTCTTCGGCGATCGGCCCGATTGCCGAAGAGAACTCAATTACCGAACTGGCCTCACGGGCGACGCTTGCCAGTAGTTGTCGTTCGTCGGATTCGCGCTGAAGGTCGGCATGTAGCTGAAGATTGGAAATAGTGCCAGCGACCTGACCGGATGCCTGCCCAAGCAGGTCGATATCGTCAAAGGAAAACGCATCCGGGCGCGAACTGGCCAGTATCAACGCCCCGATACGGGTCGAGCCGGCCATCAGGGGAACGATCACCACAGCCTCGGTATTGGTTTCCGCCCAGCCAAGCGGTGCGAGATCACCAGATACGATCTCTGCCAGTTCGCCAGCGGTGACGAGAACAGGGGCGTGTGTCTCGAAGGCGTCGAGTAGGGCATCGGCTTCAAACTTGATAATCGGGTTTATCTCATCCGGCACCGACGGGACAGCGTGAATGATGTGGTAGTTGTTCGAACCGTCGTGTGTGGCGCATATCGCAACGCGCTCGGTAGGAACTGAGCGCATGACTGCCAGAGAGAACTGCTCGCAGACCGATTGAATATCGAGTGACGAACTGACGATGCGCCCGATGTCGGAGAGCAATTCGCGTACTGCCGAATCGGTTCCGCTCTCGGTCTCGTCGGATTCGTACTCAAGGCTTTCGACCATCGCGATGTACGCGTTCTGGCCGTTCAGATTTGCCGGTCCGAGAAAAACGTCGACCGGATTGACTGCCCCTGAAGCAGTCTCCGCAGCGAGGTTGAGTGTGAGCCCCCCGGCGGCAGGCGGCCAAACGTATGCCGGAATGAGGAAATCGGCGGGATTCCCGACAAGCTCGTTGCTGGTGTAACCAAACTCATCTTCGGCTGCCGAGTTGACAGCGAGAACTATCCGATCAGCCGAAATAACCAGTGCGGAGACTGGCAATACTTCTATCCAGCCCCAATCAGAATCGGATTGAGCACCGTTATTGTTTTCCTGAGATTCGCTCATTCACTCAAGGTTGGCGCACTACGCGAGTGCGATGCTAATTCGGCAGGTAGTCCTATCGTCCTACACACACCACAAGAAACGACGAAGTACGGGTTCGATTCACCCGATAACCTTGATGATGTTCCGATGATGGCGGAAGTGTGACTGTGTACACCAACATTCGAAATGGGTTGTTACTCGTACCCTATTAGTCGCCGAGCGTGACATGGTCGAATGGTGAAGCAGGCTCAATGCGCCGTTGAGTCGCAGGATATTAAGTGCGAGTAGTTGGAAATCAACAACCATGCGTGATCCTAGAATCGATGAGATTCTCGAGCGAAAAAATGAAACTGACTCGAACGGCAGACCGACCCGAGTAGCTGAAATGGCGCTTGAGGTCAACGACTATCTGCTCGAGATTGAGAAACTACGATCAGAAGTAGAGATCGCCACCCGGCAAGTCGTGTATCTGACGGGTCGTGAGCAGTCGATGCGCGAGTCGAATGGTGCAGTTGCCCAGACAGCGGGCGCAAACGCACTGGCGCCCAGAGTTGGCGAGATGGAGCAGGATTTCGGGTATCAGCGCGAGCGACTCGAAACGATCACTGCGAACTTGAAGGCTCGTCAGGGCATGGTCAAGAACACGCAGCAGTTGATTTCGGCGCGCATCAACTCCGTACAGCAAATACTGGATACGTATTCCAACTCGTCGCCTGACGAACTGGAATCGGGTGTTACTCCCAGCAAAACTGCGACCGCAGATGCTGGAAAAGTCAAGATGAAAAAGATCATCCGGCGCAAGCGTGTGGTTCGTCGCCGACGCTAGCCACGGCTGGTTACCGGTCGGGTTCATGTGAGTTCCTGGGGATGGCGATCGTTCTTTTTGATTGACCTGATCGGGAATTGGAATCCGACGGCTTTTTCGCGCGTATGCCCTTTCGGGTTTCCCTGTATCACGTGTGGACATGCTTTTGACGGAACCCGGTGAACAGCAAGCCACGTGTGCCCCAGCGAGTCTTTGTAAAGTTTGGCTGCGTACCTCGGTTGTGACGTTCAGTTGATGCGGGGCACGTTGTACGATGGTGCGCCACGAGTACGCTAGCTATATGACTGCTGATTCAACAATTAATTCACCGCCGTTGCTTCAGGTGCGAGACCTTCGTACCTCTTTCAACACGGCCGAGGGCAAGATCACTGCCGTTGGTGGCGTGTCGTTCGATGTACGTCACGGTGAGACGCTGGGGCTGGTCGGGGAGAGTGGTTGCGGTAAGAGTGTCAGTGCGCTTTCGATAATGCGACTGGTGCCGAACCCTCCCCGCATTATTGAGAGCGGCGAAATTCTGTTCGAGGGCATTGACCTTCTGAAGATTTCGGACTCTGAGATGCAATCGATACGTGGTGCCGGTATCGGCATGATCTTCCAGGAGCCGATGTCGTCCTTAAATCCGGTGCTTACTATCGGCAGGCAGATCACGGAGCCACTTGGAGTGCATCTTGGACTAACGGGCGCGGCTGCTGAGAATCGAGCGGCTGAGCTGCTGGAGATGGTCGGTATCGCCGATTCGCGACGTCGGCTGAGCGACTACCCGCACCAGATGAGTGGTGGGCAACGCCAGCGAGTGATGATCGCTATCGCATTGAGTTGTGAGCCGAAACTGCTGATTGCCGACGAAGCGACAACTGCGCTGGATGTGACTATTCAGGCGCAGATCCTTGAGTTGATGAAGAATTTGACCACACAGTTTGGTACAGCACTCATGATCATCACCCACAACCTCGGCATCATCGCGCGATATGCTGATCGCTTGAACGTGATGTACGCTGGGAAGATCCGAGAATCGGGAACGGCTGAACAGGTGTACCTGAACCCCGGCCACCCCTACACCGTGGGGCTGTTGAATTCGGTTCCGCGATTGGATCGCCCGGCATCCGACCGGCTTGATCCTATCGAGGGTGAAATTCCCGACCCGGCAAACCTGCCGACGGGTTGTGCATTCCGACCTCGTTGCCGGTGGGCAACCCCGGGATGCGAGGAATCGGAACCCGCACTGGAGCAATTGGGAGGTCGGCAGATGGTTGCCTGCTTCGAATCCGCATCGGTGTCTGACTCGGTGGAAATAGCGCATCAATGACTATTCTGGCTTCGACAAATGAACCGAAGGCAGCGAACGACTATGTTGGCTCGGATTCGACTCCGCTTCTGAGCGTCAGAGACCTTAAAGTTCATTTTCCGCTCAAACGGGGATTCATAGTTCAACGCGAGGTGGCGCGTGTTCGTGCGGTCGATGGGATATCGTTCGATATACGCCCGGGAGAAACACTGGGGCTGGTGGGCGAGAGCGGGTCAGGTAAAACCACGGCTGCCAAGGCCGTTATACAACTGAACAAACCGGGCAGTGGCAGCGTGAAGTTCGAAGGTCAGGAACTTGTCGGACTTTCAACAGCGGCAATGCGACCGATTCGCCGCAAGATGGGGATGGTATTTCAGGATCCGTACGGGTCGCTGAACCCCCGGCTGCGCGCCGGTGACATCGTGGGCGAACCACTAAAGGTTCACGGTCTGGCGGGTTCGCGTGACGACTATCGTCGGCAGGTCGCCTCGTTGCTCTCTACCGTCGGGTTGAGTCCGGCGATGTCGGAGCGCTACCCGAACGAATTCAGTGGAGGGCAGCGCCAGCGATTGGGAGTGGCGCGTGCTATCGCTGCGAAGCCGAGCCTGTTGATTCTGGATGAGGCTGTTTCGGCGCTGGATGTTTCGATCCAGGCCCAGATACTGAACTTGCTGCAGGACTTGCAGGAGCAGTACAACCTCGCTTATCTATTCATTGCCCATGATCTCTCCGTGGTTCGCCACATCAGCCATCGAGTAGCGGTCATGTACCTCGGACGGATCGTGGAGACTGCCGATAGCAAGGATTTGTACGAACAACCCATTCATCCCTACACACAGGCGTTGCTGTCGGCAGTTCCGACGCCGAATCCGATACACGAGCGGTCACGCGAACGAATTATTCTGCGTGGTGATTTGCCCAGCCCGCTCGCGCCGCCAGCCGGTTGCGGATTCAGCACTCGTTGCCCGATCGCAACAACGGCGTGTTCCGCTACTGATCCTGATCTACGAACACTGGCGCCGAACAAGCAGGCTGCCTGCCTGCTGGCAGATGGGTACGGCAGTGCTTAAAGCTCTCGGAGCTTCTCAAGTTCCGTTCCGGTAACACCGTCCAGAACGAGATACCCGCCGATTAGATCGTCAGTCTCGCAACCGCTGATTCGTTGAGTTCTATGCCGAGGCCGGGGAGGTCCGACAAGTACATCTTCCCGTCTCTGGGGATGACGCCTTCGCCATAGAGATCGGCGACTTCATCCAGAGGGCCGGAGAATTCGGTCGAGAACTCGTGCGGTCGGGTGGCGTTTTGCACGGTCGAGTAGGCGTGCAGCGATGCCATGGAGTTAATCCCGGCTTGTGGGCTGTGCGGCATGACGGGTTTGTTCCACATGGTTGAGAGATCGAAGATTCTCTTGACCTCGGAAGGTCCGCCCGCGCTCAGGATGTCGGGCTGAAGAATGTCGGGGTCGCCGAGTAGGACGAGGTGGTGGAACCACCATCGATATGCGTCTTGCTCACCCGCAGAAACTGCAACATCGAGTGCATCGGCAACCTGCTTGAGACCGGGCAGATCCCAGTTCGGGAGTGGCTCCTCGAAATGGTCGATACCCAGATCTTCGAATTTCCGTCCCTGCTGGATGGCCGTACTTACCGAGTATCCGTTGTTGGCATCGAAGCCGAGGTACTGGCCATCGGCGAGATATTTTCGAACCAGCTTGAACATTGCGTAGTCTTTTGCAGGGTTTGCGTCCTGCCTCCAGCCCTTCCAATCCATCCGAATCTTGAAGGCATTAAACCCCATGTCGTTCCCTTTGATAACGAGATCGAGCATCTCTTCGGGTTGGAATTTCCAGCCTGATCCGACGCTCCAGTAGAGAGGGATTTCGGTGCGGGCCGCTCCGCCCATGAGTGTGTAGACAGGCTTCCCGGTTTCTTTCCCGAGAAGGTCCCAGAGCGCGACATCTATCACACCGACTACTGCGGCGGGGAGCTTGAAAAGACGATCGTCCTTACCGGTTGCGAGAGTCTCCCAGTGGCGGTCGATATCGAGCGGGTTCTCACCGATGAGGGTTGGCTTGATGATGGATTCGAGATACGCCTCGAAGACCGAGTTGTTACGCCCCGGCACGACCTTGTTCGCACCGGGACCTTCAGACCAGCCTTCGACACCAGAGTCGGTTTGGACACGCACCAGCGACTTGCCTGTGTTGAGAGGTGTGGAGGTGATATCGGTGATCTTCATGTGTGACTCGCCATGGTTAGATTGGTGGGTTGGGATTGAGTGGTTCGGGTTGCCTCGGCAGTGTGGGACGCGGCACACTTTACGACTTTTCCGGGTCGAATGTACGATGATCGGTTGGTGACGCGGTGGCGGATTATCGTGGGTGGAATGCTCGATGTGGCGAAATTACGTGGTTAATCTGCACTACATTCTGGTTTGATGGTCTTACAATGGATAGTCGGTTTGGGGCCTTAGCTCAGCTGGGAGAGCGCCTGCTTTGCAAGCAGGAGGTAGAGGGTTCGAGTCCCTCAGGCTCCACCAAACCGTGGAAATTCAGCACAACACCGGTGGAAAGACACCGGTGTTGTGCTTTAACTAACCAGTGAAGCGTCGCTGATCACGTGGTGCTGAGCTTTGCCTAATCGGGTCAGATACTGGCCAATGCAGCCGCCCGGGCCCGAGTAACGTTGTGACCTGCCTCCCTTCAATACATCCAGTATCCGATCTTTCAACCGGTTACGTTTGAGGGGGTCAGGTCAAGAGCTATTCTCAGCCACAACTGGGCGAGAGGCCTGGAACGCCGTTTTTCGACAGCTATTACTCGGTAGCAGACCGGGTGTATGGCCTTTTACCGGCGTTGTCTTTGAGATGCTGTTCGCCGCGCTCCCGAGATAGCGCGATCTGGCGCTGCCTCTCTCGAAAGCGTTCACGATCGGAGTTCGCAAGCAAATCGTCACAGTGAGGGCAACTCACACCTTCTTCGTACATCAGAGATTCACGATCTGCCGGTGATATCGGATTCTGGCACCCATAGCACAGCATGTACTCGCCTTCGACCAGACCGTGTTTCAGTGCGACCCTGTGATCGAACACGAAGCATTCGTCTTCCCACAGGCTTTCTTCTTCGGGTATATCTTCGAGGTATTTCAGGATTCCACCTCTGAGGTGATAGACCTCGTTGAAGCCGATTTCTTTCATGTACACGGTGGCTTTTTCACAGCGGATTCCCCCGGTGCAGTACATTGCGACTGCCGACGGCTTGTTGGGATCCGATGCGAGTAGATCGGCCCAGTCAGGGAACTGACGGAACGATTCAGTGACGGGGTCGATTGCACCTTTGAAGCGGCCTACGCCGTATTCAAAACTGTTGCGTGTGTCAATCAGCAGAACGTCGTCACGGGCAATCAAGTCGTTCCAGTCGGAAGCGTCGACATACGTTCCAGCATTATCGTTCGAATCGATGTAAGGCTTGCCCATTGTGACGATTTCGTCTTTGACCTTGACCTTCATGCGATTGAAGTTCTGTTTCTCGCTGTATGAGTACTTCACTTCGATATCACCCACCCCGGACCAGTTACGGAGGTGGTCGAGAACGGCTTCGATTGCCTCGGCACTTCCTGAGACGGTGCCGTTGATCCCTTCCTCGGCAAGAATGAGCGTGCCAAGAACTCCCTCGGTGCGACAGAGAGTCAATAATGGGTCTTTTTTACCGGATGGCTCTTCGATTCTGGCGAAATGATAGAGAGCGGCAACGGTGTATGTCATTCCGCGTCCTGTGTGGTGAGAGCTTTTTCTAGATGAGCCGGAAGGAAGTTGATCATCTGACTATTCTACGTAGTCGTGTTGATATGGGAAGCCGCGTGGTATGAACGCACCATTAATGATGGTGTGTTTCATCTCTCTAATTGAGGTGTCTTCATGATGTTGTTTCCGATAACTGGTTCTAGGCTTAACTCAGTAGATATATTTAGTTAGGTTGCACCGGAGAGGTTTCGATGAGAACAACAACAAGAATGGCAATTCTTTTGATCTTCCCCCTGATGGTCATTGGGCTGGTTGCCTGTGGCGCTGAGAGCGATGGTGTTGCGAATGGAGAGACAAGCTCTAGTACCCCCACCTCGGTCCCAGTAGTCGATGAAGTTGACAGCCCTGCAGCCGCCCTCGGTGATAGTGAAGCGGTTGCGGCTGAGGAAACTGCTCTTGCGGAGCACAACGAAGACCCCCATGAGGAAACGATTGCAGAAGATCACGCCGAAGCAGATTCTGAGTCGGCTCCACATGCAGACAATTCTTCGGATGAAATAGACCCGAATGCGCCGGTAATGCACATAATCGGCAATGAGTTTGGCTACGAAGCGGCGATTGACGAAGTTGTGGCTGGGGAAGCTTTCACGATCATGTTCCACAATGAAGGCAATCTTGAGCACGACATTACCTTCAAAGGTCTTGAAAACTTGGGCGGTGTTCACCTTCAGCCAGGAGAGGACGGCAAATCAACCTTCACTCTGGACGAGGCAGGTGAGGTTTCATACTACTGCACGATTCCTGGACACTTAGAGGCAGGAATGATTTCTAGCCTCACCGTGGTAGCTGCCGCAGGCTAAAATTGGAACTCATGCCGTTGAGCGTGGAACCGATACGATGGATGTTGATAGCGACCTTCATCACGACGATGACACAGGCGGTTTGGATTCTGATGACAATGCTCAGGTCGGGGCTTAGTCCCGACTCCCGAGCCAGACAGATGGTATAGATCAAAATGTCGGCGAAGCGATTCGTCGGCATTTTGTGTTTAGGAGAGAGTTGATTTTCACGAAAAAATACCGCCGCACGCTGCTGGTCGTCCTGGGAAGTTTGCTGATGATCGGTGTCCTTGCCGCATGCCAGACCGATGAAGACGTGGTCGCAGAGTATCCGATTGTTCTCAGCACAAAGTTGATCAACGAGGGTCGACCGATTTACCAGACGAATTGCGCGAGTTGTCACGGCGATGCGAATACTCCACCACCTATGGCCGCTGCACCGCGCCACACTGCAGACGGGCACACATGGCATCACAGGGATGAGCAGCTTGTGGGCTGGGTGCTGGACGGTGTGCCAAACGGACAGATAATGCCAAAGTTCAGAGGGACATTGTCAGAGTTGGAAGTACAGGCAGCGATCGCGTATATCAAAACGTTCTGGCCGAACGACATCATCCAGATGCAGGCTCGAGGGGAACACTGAGCAAGTACGGTATCGGCTGGATCGTAGCCATGTTGTGACGGCTCTGGTTGCGAACCGCTATCGAGTGCTGAATCAGTATGTGTGAATCGGGATGGAATCGAATCCGCTAAAACTGCGGCGTTGATGATGGCCTGATTCCCCACCCGCCCTTGAGAACGATTCGTAGCGTGTCGTGCGTCAAGCGATGCCCACGAGATCATCTCCGTCTTGTGAACGATTCCGGAGGCCGCTGCACTCGACAGACTCAGCATTGCTAGTTGTACTTCCCACGAACGTTGTTTACAGCCTTGAGGCAGGGGTGGCTCCGTCTATACCGCCGTGTGGACGGTGGTGATTGTAGCGGTACAGGAAGCCGGGCAGAGCTGCCATCCGTTCTTCGTTCGAGAGGTATTTACGGATGTATGCCCATTCCCTTTGTAGGATCTTATTGAACGCTTCCGCCTTCCCATTGGTCTGCGGGCGATAGGGTCGGGTGCGCTTGTGGACGATCCCAAAGGTCTTGATGA
>JAJRZP010000072.1 GCA_024275195.1 Chloroflexota bacterium
GGACCGAACGGCGCTGGCAAGACGACCACGATGCGAGTAGTCACAGGATTCACACCTCCTACTGAAGGTGATGTAACCGTGGGCGGTTACGATGTCGTATCCCACTCTCTCGATGTCCGACGGCATATCGGCTACCTTCCCGAGACCGTTCCGTTGTACCTAGATATGACGGTTACGGACTATCTCAGCTACATGGGCGAGATTCGCGGCATGAACTCCTCGTGGGTGAAAGAACGCTTGCCGAAGGTCATCGACATGGTAAAGCTCGGTGAGTACCGAAACACGCTTGTTGGTCGACTCTCGAAGGGCTACCGTCAGCGCACCGGTATCGCGCAGGCAATCCTGCACGAGCCCGACGTGCTCGTGATGGACGAACCGACAATTGGCATCGACCCGATTCAGGTTGTCGAAACACGTGAGTTGATCAGTAATTTGGGAGCGGAGCACACCATGCTTCTTAGCTCTCACATCCTCCCTGAGGTCAGCGCAATATGTAAAAGAGTGCTTGTGATCCACGATGGTCGAATTGTTGCTGATGACAAGCCAGATGATCTATCCGAGAAGCTGCAACATGCAGAACGAATTGAAATCAGCGTCCGAGGCGCAGAATCACCCGCGTTCATCAATGCGATGCGTGATCTTTCAGTCGTGGTAGACGCACGATCTGACCAGCGGGTGTCGGTAGTTCAACGATCTGAACGGGAGGATTATTCACCGTTCATTGTTGATGCACGCCCAAATGCTCAGGCTTCTGAGCAAATTGCGAAAATCATCATCGAGAATGGTTGGGGGCTGGCAAATCTGACACCACTTCCTATGACTCTCGAAGAGATTTTCCTTGAATTGACAACCGAAGAGAGTTTAGGCGAGTAGGAATTGCGTTTCATAGCCGTCATAGCGATCAAAGAGATTCGCACATACTTCGCCTCACCGATGGCCTACGTGGTCTCGGCAGCATTTCTAGCAATAACTGGATTCTTCTTCGTTGCTTCGGTTTCCGATGCTTTCGCTGAAGCAAGCATTCGCGGCTATCTGGCAGGCGCTATTTTCTTCATGATTTTCATGTCCCCTGCGCTCACGATGCGGCTTATCGCAGAAGAGCAAAAACTCGGCACCCTCGAACTGCTGCTCACTTCACCACTCCGTGAAGTTGAAATCGTGTTAGGAAAGTTCATCGCGGCGTTCGTAACGACTCTGGTGATGATCAGTCTGTCGCTCTATTTTGTTGTCGTCTTGTTCGTGTATGGCGATCCGGACATCGGTCCGTTGCTGACCGGCTTGTTCGGCCTGGCGATGTACGCAAGCGCTACCCTCGCCGTGGGTCTATTTGCCTCATCGCTGAGCAGCAACCAAATTGTCGGGCTCGTTGTTGGCTCAGGGATTCTGACTGCCCTGACAATTATCGATTTCGTGAGTGCCCGTCTCTCAGGTGCTGCTTCCGAAATACTCGATGCCATACAGCTTGGCGCTTCGTTCTCTGTGTTTGACCTTGACAGTTTTGGAGTTGCCGAAGGTGGGAACTTCGCAGATTTCGCACGTGGCATTATCTCGATGACAGATATTGCCTATTACATTTCATTAACAGCAGTGTTCTTGCTTCTCACGGTTCTCGTGCTTGAAGCAAGGCGATGGCGCTAGGCCGATAGATGTCAACAGATCAGCAAAAAAGCCCCGAAAGTCGGCCATCACCCGATTCCATGCGCGAAAAGACTCCCATTCTTGAGAGTCTGAAGAACAACACGAATTCGATCAGGCAAGCTCTCGCACTCGTAGGTGTTGGTGCGATCGTCATCGGTGTATTGATATGGATATTCCTTCGGGGTCTTGAAGGTCCTGCGTTCATCGTCGCCGGCGTTGGATTCGTTTTACTTGTGCTCGATGCCATCATTTCGCTGGCGACCGTCCGAAAGGCAGTGTTCGGACGAAGGGGACGCTACGGACTCAATACCGCCATCGTATTTCTCGTATTTCTCGCAATCGCGGTTACGGTCAATTTCACGCTTGTCTGGGCTGTTGATCGACCGAATCCTGCAGGCTGGCTTCGTATTGACACGACCGCCAACAAACAGTTTCTTCTCGAAGAGCAAGTTGTAAACACTCTGGAGAATTTGAAGGAGCCGGTAAAAATAACCGCTTTCTTCACAACCGACACTGCAGCCGATGCCGCTGCGTGGCGTAACACCGAAGACATGCTTAGCGAGTTCCGACGCCGCTCGGGTGATTTTGAACTCAACTACGTCCGTGTCGACCCGGAACTGAACCCCAACGTTGCAGCCGGCCTTGGCGTTACTCAGTTTCCAGCGCTTGCCATCGAAGGCGTCGAGAGTCGACGAACTGAAATTGTTGTCGGCTCGGATCCGAGCAACGGACCCAACGTTTTTACTGAGCAGCAAGTGGTAACTGGTCTGCTGGTGATCAACCAGATAGTGCAGAAGAAGATCATCTTCATAGCAGGTCACTCGGAACGTGATGTGACCGATATTAGGACCAACACGAGTCTCGGCCTGGCGGGTCGGGCTCTCAACCGTGAAAACTATGTTGTATTGAGTGAGACCCTTCAGGAACTCAGCACGCGGATGGCAAGCGGTGACCCACAGGAGATTCCTGCTGCGATAGTGTTCGCCGGGCCAACTCAGGATCTGTTGCCGATCGATCAGCAGGCGCTGTTGAACTACGCACGATTCGGTGGAAATATTCTGTTCATGTTCGAGCCTGACCAGACTCCCGATACCTTCAAGCAATTCCTGTCACGGTACGCAATTTCCGTAGGTGATGGCGAAACTGCGGATATTGCAAGTTTCGTTGCGCCTAACCCGACGTTTATCCAGGTGAAGAAGAGCAATGGTCAGATTCCGCCGCATCCGGTGACAACCGGTTTCGAGGTTCTTTACATGCCCGGTTCGACGTACTTCGGTTGGGCTATTGATCCGTTATCGATACCGCTGGTTGATGAGAACACTCCGTTGGTCCGACAGGGGATACTTGCCTCAACCACTCTCAGCAGTTGGGCTGAGACGAATCCCGACGAACTTGATTTTGACATCGACACCGAGGTGGCAGGACCTCTTCCGGTCGCTATTCTCGTCGAAGCGGTCGGTGAAGTGGCTGGTGGTGTCTATTCCGATGGCGAACAGTTGGTCACAGTGAACATGATTTTGATTGGTGACACAGACTTCGCGACTAATAATTACTTCGGTTCGGCCAACAACTCAGATTTGTTCGTGAACGCGGTGAACTTCCTTGCTAAGGATTTCGAACTGATCTCGATCCGTGCGAAGGTCGAGACAAATCGCCAGTTGTTCCTGACCAAGAATGAACGTGACTTCGTTCGATGGTCAGGCTGGCTATTGATGCCGTCTCTGATCAGTATTTTCGGGTTCTGGACCTGGTGGAGAAGGCGCTAAAAAAATGAACTTGCGTCTACTGCTGGTACTTATTACGGTTTTTTCCTATGTAGCGATTGGTGTGACGTGGTTTCTCATGAACCCTGCTGATGCGCTTGAGGAACCGGATCCCCCATTCTTCTACACGCTCTCCCCAGACGATCTGCGGAATATTAAACTCGATACAGGCGAGGCTGTCTCGAGTTGGTCGTTGCGTGAAGATGAACGTCGCTGGTATTTCGATGAGTTGAACGACATCCCCGCCGATCTTTTTCGTTGGGGTGGTATCACTCAACTGTTGGGTGGACCGCGTACTCAAAGAGTGCTGGCGCAAGAAATAGATGATGTTGCTCTTTACGGCCTGGATACCCCGAGCGCCAAGTTCTCCGTAACACTGCGTGATGGCTCGGTTGTTACTCTTCTACTGGGTGACCAAACTCCAGATGGCGAAAATAACTACGCACGCGTTGAGGGCTTCCCACAGTTGGTTCTCGTCGATTCGTCGTGGGGAACGGTTCTTGAACGTCTTGTTTCAGAACCTCCGTACCCCGACTGGTACTACACGCTTGACGGTCAGGTACGCGAGATCATTTTGTTCAACAACAACGAAGTGATTCGAGCCTATGGTTGGGATAAAGATTCAGATAGCTGGTTCGTTTGTGATATTCCTCTTGCCACTGACCCATGTTCAGGCTCACAGAAGGCAGATAGTGCCGCTATTGCTGCTGAACTCGAGCACTTCGGAAACCCCAAGATCATCGGTGCAGTGGCGTTGAATCTCGGTGAAGATGATGAATATGAGCCTTACGGAACGGTGATCGACTCGCCATACATCGCCGTTCGAATCGAAAACTTCATTGAAGAGACGAGAGTTACCGAGGTTACGAGGCTGACGATGACCATCGGCGACAAGACGAGTGATGGGACGACCCGTTACGCTGTCGCCAACGAAACCTCGGACGTGATCGAAATCGACGCCGTCTGGGCAGATCGGGTACTGGACCTGTTCTTTGGCGACCTGCTAGTCGACAACAGCTAACGTTCTCAGTTTCAATCCCGGTTCTCAAGCATGGTGTCAGACACCGGCTCCGTGGAAGAAGAACGAAAGCGCGCTAGGTCGTCAGGTTACGGTAGAGCTGCGGTAAGCGCTTTGGTAGCAGGCTGATGTCGGAAAGCACTTCGTAGCTGAACTCATCCATCATAGTTTTCATATAATCATGGCCCGCTTTGTCCACCGTCAGGCAGAACGGGGTGATGCCCATCTGGCGGGCTTCGATGAGTGACTGGCGGGTATCGTGTACTGCGTACTCTTTCTCGACACCCTCACGTGAGTAGCCACGATCCTGTGGTCGTCCGTCAGAGATCAAGAACAGGAACCGCGAACGAGCCTCAGCCTCAGCCAGTTTTGCCGCGGTGTGACGAATCGCCGGACCCATCCGCGTTGCATGGAGTGGTGCGATACGATCGATTCTACGCGGAACTATTTCGGTGAATTTTTCGTCGAGATCCTTGATCGTGTAGAACTCAACGTTCTCGCGACCGTATCCAGAGAACCCGTAAATTCCGTACGTGTCGCCAAGCATTTCAAGCGAGTTGACCAGAAGGGTTATCCCTTCCTTCTCAACGTCAACGATCCGCTTATAGGTGCGGCGCAGACCCTCCGACCGTCGTGAGCGCAACCAGACCATGTATTCAACAGGATCGTCGGGGGCTCCCCAATCGTCAGAAGGTTTCTTGGCTTCATCGATCGCCTCGGCAGTCGATGCCGACAGATCAAGGAGGAACGCAACAGCGACCGAGCGTTCGTTCTTGTTCCTGCGCCAGAACAGCTTTTCGTCAGGCGAGACACCCACCCTCAGGTCAATCAGCGCCTCAAGGACAGCGTCGAGATCATGCTCTTCGCCGTCTTCGAGTCGTTTCTGCTTCCGATACATCTCAGGGATGACCAGTTCGAACTGTCGTTTTATCTGGGCGACCAGCCCTGAATTTTCAGCGAGGGTCTCACGAAAGAAGTTTGGCTCCCCATCGGCCATGACCTTTTCGTGAATCATGCACCAGTTGGGTTTGTACTCGTTCGCTCTGAAATCCCACTCAGGGTAGGTGTACGTGTCGGGTTCGGTCGCGGTGAGTGGACCACCGTCTTCGTCTATATGCTGTGATGGACCCGGCTGGAACTGCTGATTTTCAGGATCGCGTTTCTGCAATTCCTTCATCAAGTTTTCGATCATCTCCGAAACTTGCTGATCGCCGCCTTCCTCGCCTTCGGCCTGTTCCATCTCCATCTCAGGCGCGTTCTTCATCATTTCCTCGAGCTGTTCCTGAGTAATCGGCTCCATCTCGCCGGTCTCGGACATCTCGCCACTTTCCATCATCTGCATCTGGGAAAGCAGTTGCGAAAGCTCAGGCTTGAACTCGCCACGGTAGTCAACTTCCTGGGGTGACGAATAGTCTTCTTCGCCCTGGTCGTCGAACTCTTGATTGTCTGATTCGTCTTGCTGATCGTCGCCCTCGCCCTCACCGTCGGGGGAAGGTTGGCCCATGAACTGTTGGATGACGTCTTCCGGGTTTACTACGTCTTCGTCATCCGAGTCGGCAGAATCTTCCTCTTCTTCCGGTTCGAGTTGTTCGTAGTCATCATCTTCAAGCTCTTCATTCTTGATATCGATCAGAATCGAGTAGCCACGGATAGCAGCTTCGGCTGCGTCTTCAACCCGAGCTTCGATGCTGGTAACTCGCCTGATCAACCTGCGAAGTTTACGTGCCGCTTCCTTGTGCTCTGTTGGGACAAGCATCTCGTCAATCTGTCCGAGACTAACGCGAATCATGAACTCAACGAGCGCCTCTCGAGCGGGCAACTCGGTCACGGCAGGGCGTGAATCGAGTGCTGCCCTGCGCACCACTTCGTACATCGCCATAATGCCGGGATACATCTCCTCGACATGACCATCCACTCTTGAGCTTTCGACTACGGTAAATACGTCGAGGGCCAATCGCCGCTCTTGAAACAGATCAAAGAAGCGGCTCATATCGGTCAAAAACTCGGACGACTGATCTTCAGCCGCTGGTACGCTCTGCACTTCAACTCGTTCTTCGGCTGTTTCGTGTCCGAAAACTACAACCTGTGGTTTCTCAGCAGCCTTCTTTTTTGCTTCCTCTTCTGCCGCCTTCGCTGCCTGTAGTTCAGTGGCACCCGGAAGTCTTGGGCGGAGATCATCAAAGAGGTTCGACTGGATACCGAAATCGAACGCGAACGAACCGAATTCGATATGACCGATCTGGTGGGTTGATATCACCTTGAAGAAGCCGAAGTTCTCCTCTTTGGTTGTGTATCGATTGATCACTGAGGGCATGTAGATAGTCGTGCCCTCTGTCGTCGGCAGTTCGCCCTGGAACCATCCGATGTTCTTCTCTGCCAACTGTTGGGCGGCTTGAACATCGATGGTGCGACCGGTAAGCGCGAGGCAGTACATCTGGATAATGTCTCGAACTCTCGAAAGTTCGATTGATGACGACAGTGAATCGAGCATTTCCTGCGAACTCGGTGATTCGAGTTTGAAGTAATTGACTGCCGCTTCATCACTCTCGCGAGCGTTTCGAATGCCTTCTGCCTGCCACTGGTCCATCTGTTCGAAGGTCACTCGTTCGAGAACTTCCGGGACTATTTTAAGAAATTCAGGTGCGGCCGGAGCCGACACGGCGGCGATTCCATCGGTCATTTCCAACAAGCGATCCCTGGTATCGGATGGAACTCGGTTTACGGTGTTCGCACCATCCCGTAGCACACCGGCTGCGTCGCTGACTCCGGTGATGACGAGTCGTCGGGCAAGTGAAATCAGCGGGGCACGGTGTGGCGCACCAAGTTCGACCAACGACGCAGTTGCTGAGTCGAACAGCACTGCGGTTTCACGCCACGATTTTTCAGCGACGATCTGTGCAAGATTTATAAATCGATCAACATCGCCGGTGATTTTTGGGAAGAGATCAATCCCGGCACTTAAAGCATCGCCGGCCTGATCGTAAGAACGGCGGGACAGTATTTCGAGAAACTCCCCAAAATGACAGAACTCTTCGAACGACAACGTTTCGAGCAGGGCTGGAGTCGCCTCGAATAGGCGACACGCCAGTGCAGATGACTTCCATGTGCCGCGGTAAAGTGCCCGGCACACGTTTGCCCAGTCATCGATGTAACGCGGGCGCAGACGAAGCATCGATTTCGGTGACGATTTGAAGTATGCGACCGCCAACGATGGCGAGTCCTCACATAACGATGTGCCGGTCTTCGCCCATTTGAGGAATTGGCCGGAAGGCAGTTGGCGTTGCACCGCGACTGAAGCGTCGAAAAACTCTGCCGCTGCCTCCCATGACCTCACAGTCTTCCGTGCGATCTCCAGGCCTTCAAGCGCCCATTGCTGACAGGATTCATCGGCGAGACGTCCCGACAGTTTCTCAAGGGCTACCTCGTAACGTTCGAGAACAGGCGCTGGGAACTCGGCCAGTTCTTTCTTGGCAATCTCAAAAACATCCTGGTTTGATTTATCGGAACTGGTCAATTCCTGCTCTTTTTCAGAATCTGTCATGCGGCATTCATAACGATGTTGATGGTGTTTCGAATGATTCGTGCGGAAGCACCCCAGATTATTCGGTCCTCATACGCATACGCATCCATACTGCGGACAGTCCCGTTTCGGATGAGGGTTATCGTCCGTTTCGAAACGTCGTCTATAAACACCCTGACCGGGACATTCAAAACTTCGGCAACTTCAGCGGGCTCGGGTTTCAGTGCCACCTCATCGATCACACGACCGGCGTAAGGCCAAACTTCGAATCCTGTGGAGGTATCGACCGGTGACATTTGGCACCAGATGTCGATTTGATCAGGATCAATGCCCAGTTCTTCATTTGTTTCTCGCAACGCAGCATGCAACGCCGAGTCGTCCGAATCTTCGATCAACCCGCCGGGAAACGCCCATTCACCACTGTGGTGCGACAGTGACGCTGCCCGTTTGATCATAAGCACACACGGCTCACCGTTTGTGACGCTGAATAGAACGCTCACGGCCGCGGGGACACTGCTACCCAGTGCCTGATGGCTCGTACCTGAATACGATCTCAGGGTAGTTTCGAGCCGGTTGATCGTAAGAATGGAAGTTTTCACGCGAAGATCGAAGTTACAACCTCGTCAATACTGCGTTGTACCTGTGGGTCGTCAGTGATTCCCCAGGTCACAGAAACCTGGCATGCACGACGGTGGGACACGCCTTCCTTGATCAGTCGACCTGCATAGATGAGCATTCGAGTGCTTGCACCTTCTTCAAGTCCGTGTTCGCGCAGATTTCGAATTTTCAGTCCGAGTCGTGCCAACCGTTCTGCTGTATCGGTGTCGCACCCGGATTCGTGAGCGATGATCTGCGCCTCATGTTCTTCATCCGGGAAATCGAACTCCAGCGCAACGAATCGCTGGCGAGTGGAGTGCTTTAAGTCTTTGAGTGCATTCTGGTAACCGGGGTTGTAAGAGACAACCAGCAGGAAACCATCGGCTGCGTCGATGGTCGATCCAAGTTTATCGATCGTGAGTGAACGACGGTGGTCGGTCAGTGGGTGAATGATGACGGTCGTGTCTTTCCGCGCCTCGACGATCTCATCGAGATAGCATATTCCACCATATTTCACGGCTCGGGTGAGCGGGCCGTCGATCCAGCGCGTTCCCTCAGCATCGAGAAGATACCTGCCAACAAGATCGCTGGCAGTGAGATCTTCATGACATGCCACGGTGATCAGCGGGAGTTTGTCACCTGCGCCGTTCAGGGCTTTGCCGCCGGGACTCCGAGCGGTAAGCCCTTCGCTCAGTCGCCACGCCATATGCTCGACAAATCGGGTTTTTCCAGTTCCCGTCGGCCCCTTCAAAAGAATCGGTACGCGCTGACGATAGGCTGATTCAAAAATCTCGATCTCATCCGAAGTCGAAACATAATACGGCTCTTCCGCTATGTAATACTCTTCGATATTCCGTTCGTTGTATTTCTGTTCTGTGCCCATTAGTACTCGTGCCCTGACGGCATTTCCTCACCATATTTGAAGGTGAACTATTTCGGAATTGAACCCGGTCTACCGGGGATCGTTTCCCAGATTTTTCTTACTCGATCCTGCAGTTCGTCTATTGTCGTGTCGTTCTCGATTACTCTATCGGCGATTGCGACCCGCTCTTGCCTGGACATCTGGGCATCAGACCTTGCCTTGATGTCTGACTCACTCCATCCTGACCGTTTTTCCAAACGCCGGACGACCACGTCCTCTGGTGCCTCGACTGTCCACACGGTATGGACCATTCCGTCCCAACCAGCCTCATACAGCTTTGGAACCTCGATCACAACAGTTTCTGTTCCGCGCTTCTCCTCTTCCGCAAGACGGGCCGTAATCCATTTTTTTACGGCTGGCCAGACAATCGACTCAAGCTCGCTACGTCGACCAAGGCTGGCAAACACTATCTCATCGAGCCGAGTTCGATCAACAATCCCGGAACTATCCAGAACGGTGTTCCCGAACTGGCGACTTATCTCTCGGTGCGCCGTCGTTCCTGGCTCATATGACAGATGAGCAACCTTGTCCGATTCGATCACCACCGCGCCCAGTTCACGAAGAACATGTGCAACTTCGGTTTTTCCGGTACCGATGCCTCCGGTTAGGCCGATCACAAACACTCGTGCTCCCAGTTATAAAAGTGGCGAACCGAGTAATCTTACGCTCTCATGTCTGAGATAGCTGTGCATATTTCAGATAGATTCCAACTCAGTAGTAGTAAACTTCTGACTCCAGTGTTGCCCAATAGTTATTGGTGGCATTCGTAGCACCGATCTCTGGCGGACGCACAGCCGGAACCACGCATCTAGGAGAGTTCGCTTGGCCGAATCTGCATATCGAGCGCTGCCATCGATTGACTCACTTCTTCAATCAGGGGAAATTTCCGACCTGCTTCAAAACTACTCCCACGACGCAGTGGCAGGAGTCGCCCGAGACGTTCTGGGAAAAGCGCGTGCTGAAGTTGCCTCCACGGGAATTGTACCGTCGAGAGATCGCTTGATCGAGGAAATCGTACACAGGGCAAATCGCGCCTGGGGTACGTGGCCTAGAGAAGTGGTGAACGCAACAGGGGTCGTGTTGCATACAAACCTCGGAAGGTCCCCACTGAGCGATAAGGTTGCGAAGGCTGCCGGAGATTCGGCATCTAACTATTCCGATCTCGAGTTTGATCTCGATGCCGGGAAACGTGGATCACGCAACGCTCATATCTCCGATCTTCTGTCGCAAGTAAGCCGGGCTGATGCCGGGATTGCGGTAAACAACAATGCAGCTGGAGTTCTATTGACCCTTGCCGCCCTCGTTAGCGTCGATCCAAATAAGACAGAAGTGATCGTCTCCCGTGGCGAGGCTGTGGAAATTGGCGGAGGGTTCCGGGTTCCAGACGTGATGCGCCAATCAGGTGCAAAACTCGTTGAAGTCGGAACCACGAATCGAACTTACGTAGCCGACTACGAATCGGCGATAACTCGATACACCGCAGCGATTCTGAAAGTCCACCCGAGCAATTTTGTGGTTGAGGGATTCACACATGTGGCCGATCTCGCCGATCTTGTCGATGTGGGAGGCCGGCATGGCATTCCGGTGATCAACGATCTGGGCTCAGGTTGCCTGGTCGACACTCGAAAATATGGGCTTGATCCGGAACCAACGGTGCAGGACTCTGTATCAACGGGGGCAGCACTGACGCTGTTCTCAGGCGACAAGCTTCTGGGAGGACCGCAGGCCGGGCTGATAGCAGGCGGAACGAACTGGGTCGATCTCGTGTCGAAGCATCCTCTGGCTCGGGCAGTCAGAATTGATAAAATGACCCTATCGGCGATAGCAGCAACGCTTGTTTCGTACCTGAAAGGCGCTCATGAGGCGGAAATTCCGATCTGGAAAATGATTTCGATGAGCGAGTCGAGTATCGCCACACGTGCGCAGAGATGGAGCGATGAAACAGGTGTTGGAAGTATTGAACGCGCTCGATCGGCGATCGGTGGTGGGTCGCTCCCCGGTCAAACTCTGCCAACCACCGTCATGGCCATCGAACCCACGGGCAGTGCCGACAAGTTTGCAGCGGATCTTCGGCGCAGCCCGGTTGCAGTAGTTGGCCGGATAGAAAACGACCGGGTTCTGCTTGATCCACGCACCGTCATGCCCGAGCAGGATACTGCCGTGGTCGAGGCGATCAAGTTCGCGATCAGACAAACGACCAGATGAGTCCACGACGTCGCAGACGCCCCAAGCCGGCCAGTGAGCAGAGTTGGGCTCCCGGCTCTTCACGCGGTATTGACCCGGTTGAAATCGAGATCGATCTCCACGGTATGAGGGCTTACGAGGCCGAGTCGTCGATCAAAATACATCTGCAGAGGTGCCACAATGCACGACTGCACATTGCCAGGATCAATCACGGTCACGGCACTGGAGTCCTGAAGCAACTTACCCGAGACACTCTCACGAAAAGTGATCTGGTTGTCCGGCATTATCCCGCATCGTACGGCGATGGTGGTGATGGCGTTACGATAGCCGAACTGAACTACGGCGGACACAAGGCATACAACCGTCGAGCCAACAATTCGATAGTGCCCAGTGCTCTGCCCAGAAAATAACTGATGCCAACATTCGTGGTCGTTTGACATCTCAATGGCGTAACCTGTGCACCAGCGGAGTTGCAACTGAGATCACCTACTCTTGAAGCTCGATATGACGCTATTTGACCGCCGAAAAAAAGAACTTCAAGATCGCATAGCTCCTCTCGCTACACGGATGCGACCGACAACGCTCGATGAGTACGTCGGTCAAAAACACATCCTGACACCGGGCAAGGTACTTCGAAGGGCGATTGACGAGGACCGATTGCCGTCGATGATTCTCTGGGGGCCGCCGGGGAGCGGTAAAACAACTCTCGCACGATTGGTGGCCGGTGCAACCAATTCACATTTCGAGCAGTTGAGCGCTGTCACCTCAGGTGTGAAAGATGTACGGGCTGTGATGGCATTAGCGGGTGATCGGCTTGGTCAGACCGGGCGACGCACAATCCTGTTTATCGATGAGATTCACCGATTTTCCAAATCACAACAGGATGCGCTACTCCCGCATGTTGAGGATGGCACGGTAACGCTAATTGGCGCTACGACTGAGAATCCTTCATTTGAAGTGATATCCCCGCTGCTATCTCGAACGCGGGTCTACACACTGGAGCCGCTGCAGGACGACGATATCACTGAGATTGTCGCGAGAGCGATCAGCGACGAAGATCACGGCCTCGGTCGCGATCGGGTTTCTCTTTCGGATGATGCCCTTCATTTTCTGGTACGTGTTGCCAACGGAGATGCGAGGTCGGCTCTGAACACCCTCGAACTCGCGGTCGAATCCACCGGGCGAGACGATTCAGGAAAGATAGTCGTTGAAGTCGAGACGATGGAAGAGTCTGTTCAGCGCCAGTCGCGATACGACCGACTGGGAGACATGCACTACGACACGATCTCGGCATTTATCAAGACTATTCGCGCCTCTGATCCTGACGCAGCTCTCTATTATCTGGCGAGAATGATCGACGCTGGCGAAGATCCGGTGTTCATTGCCCGGCGTCTCGTGATTTCGGCTGCTGAAGACATTGGGCTTGCCAACCCGAACGGTCTCGCGGTGGCGATGGCGGCACAACAAGCGGTCAGCTTCGTCGGCATGCCTGAGGGTCGCATCCCACTTGCTGAGGCGACGATTTACCTTGCGACAGCTCCGAAATCAAACTCGGCGTACAAGGCTATCGACAAAGCGTTGGAGCACGTGCGTAGTTCACGTGACGAGCCGGTTCCACAGCACCTGCGAAATGCGCCAACCCGCCTCATGAAGGAACTCGGGTACGGTGAGGGCTACGAGTACCCGCATGACAAGCCGGGACATTTCTCACAATCGGACAATCTTCCCGAAGCCATCAAGAACGAACGGTTTTACGAGCCGGGAGAACTGGGGAGCGAGCAGGCGATACGAGATCGATTGCTCGGTTGGTGGGGTGACCGCTACAGTAAGCCGACCGACAGTTGAGCTTACACTCAGTCGGACTGCCGGAGCGCTCCCCACACCGCGCGCAGGCTCATCCGCTGGCCGTAAAGAAGAAGGCCCGCTCGGAACACACGTGCGCTCAACCAGAGCAAGAACACACCTGCGAGCGCAGTAACAAGCAGACCGATCACGACTTCGTACAGGCGATCGGTATCACCCGCGATGCGCATCATCGATGCCGTTGGTGCAGTCAAGGGGAAGAACGTGAGCACCCTGGCAAGCAATCCATCGGGATTCGGGATGATAATCGCCGACACGTATATCGGCACGATCGCGGGAACCATCACGATCGCTGATATCTGGCTCGCTTCACGCACACTCGTCGATGCCGCGCCGATCGATGCCATGAGTGCAGCGAACACGAAGTATCCAGCAAAGTAGAAGGCAATCAACAGAATGACCAGATCGGCTTCGAGTGACAGCGAGGCCAGTCCTGAAAACTGATCGCTTATCTGTGGGACAGAGACCGATGCCACCGCCAACCAGATGGCGATCTGAAGCAATCCTGCGGCTCCCAGTCCGAGAATCTTTCCGAGCATGATCGACATCGGAGACGTTGATGTCACCAACATCTCGACCATGCGGTTCTCCTTCTCTTCCGACACACTTTGCAGAAGTGAGCCCGAACCAACAAAAATCGAAATCATCAAGAGCATGGCAAATATAAAAGCCGGGGCCGCTCTGGCTATTTCATCGCTAATGGTTCCTGAGGAATCGGGGCGACCGAAATCATCGACCTTAAATAAGGTGTATGTAGCAGGGTGGAGTATCCTCGCAATGAGTTCGTCGGAGAGTGATTCGTCGGCAACAGCCGTTCGCAACACGCTGAAAAACGCATTCCCAGTGCCATCTTCAGAAGCAAGACCCGACCCGGTTCGATACCAGTCGACCCGGCCAGTTTCGATGTAATCGTCAGGGATTACAAAAAGTGCTTTTATGTCGCCATCGACCAGTGCCTGCGTACCTGTGTCCAGTCCATCCAGCCGCATCAGACCGGGAATCGAATCAAGTGAGTCAGTCACGCCGGAATGGTCGATAAACCCGATCGTGTCCCGGGGTTGCTCATCATCGCCAGCGGTAGAAAAATAGTCGGTGAGCAACGGCACGATAAACGCGGCGATCAGCATCAGCAACGGAACACCGACAGTAAATATTCTCCAGCCGATCCGTCTGGTCTGGCGCGCAAATTCTTCTTCGAAGATAATGCGGGCGTCAGTTGTGTTGCCGAGCATTGCTCACCTCCTCGATGAAGATGTCGTTCAGCGATGGCAGAACCTGCTCGAATCTCGAAAGAACTATTCCGCTGGATGAATAGGCTTTGAGGATAGTCTCAGGTGTCAGCCCGTCATCGAGTCGGTACTCGACTCGGCCACCCCGACCTGCATACCTTTGTGCGCCGGGAAGGTCGCCGGGGTGTGAGGGGGCTTCAACCACCACTGCGTTTGCACCACGAGATCGACGGATCTCGGCGAGATCGCCGAACAGGATTAATCGACTGTCGGCAATGAGTGCAACACGTTCACTCATCTCCTCGACATCGGAAAGCACGTGCGTACTGAAGATCACCGTTGCGCCACGCGTCTGTTCCCCGGCGAGTATCTCTTTCATCAGTTGGACGTTCAAAGGATCAAGTCCGGCAAACGGTTCGTCCAAAATGATCAGATCTGGACGATGAATTAGTGCCGCAACGAACTGCACAAGTTGGGTCATTCCTCGGGAAAGTCCTTCGACTTTCTTATCTCTGTGTTCATAGAGACCCACCCGGTGTAGGAGTTCGAGGCCCCTATCAAGCGCATCCGCCTTCGAAAGCCCACGTAGCCGCCCAAGATAGCGGAGGATGTTCGATACTTTCTCTTTTCGGAGAAGCCCACGTTCCTCCGGCAGGTATCCGACGCGTGGCATTGCCTCGGATGCGGTCAGACCGTCGAGCAACCTGACCTCACCGGCATCTTGGCGAAGTATTCCGAGTGCCGTTCTGATGGTCGTGGTCTTTCCTGATCCGTTCGGGCCGAGAAACCCAAAGACCTCACCTTCGTCGACGGTAAATGAAATATCATCGACTACCGTTTTGTTGCCAAAGCGTTTTGTCAGGTTTTTGATTTCGAGCGCGTATGCCATATTTCCGAATCGGTGCGATATCGCACAAGCTTCACGTCAGGCTATTTCTTTCATCACTCGGTCGAGCACGGAGATCGTGAACTCGTAATCTTCGGCAGAAACCCCATAATGAGTCACGATGCGTAAATCGGAATCTCCACCGTTGATGTAAACGCCTTCTTCTTTCATTCGGGAGGCGATCTTGTTGCCGGTGTGTGCCGGTACCCCAAACCTGATGATATTGGTTTGGATGTGCTCGGGATCGACAGAGATGCCTTTCATCTCTGCCATCCGCGACGCAATGTGGCGTGCGTGATCGTGGTCTTCCTGCAGACGGTCGATCATCGAATCGAGCGCAACCAACCCGGCCGCAGCCACGACCCCAACCTGACGCATGCCCGACCCGAGCATCTTGCGCCAACGGTCGGCCTCTTCGATAAAGTCTTTCGACCCCACCACGATCGAACCAATCGGACATGAGAGCCCTTTCGAGAGGCAGAATGTAGCTGTATCAACATCCTGAGTTAGATCAGATGCTGGCACGCCCAGCGCGACGGCAGCATTGAATATTCGGGCGCCATCGAGGTGGACATTCAGTCCTTTTTCGTGGCCAGCATCCGCCATTGCTTTCATCTGCTCAGAGTTCAGCGCTCGACCGCTGGAACCGTTATGGGTATTTTCGAGAGTGAGCAGCCGGGTTGGCGGCTTGTGGTAGTCCCGTGGCTTCACCGCCTGCTGAATCAAGGTCGGCTCTAAATATCCGAAATCGTTGGTTTTGATCGGAAACAGCACCACGCTGCCCAACACCATTGTGCCGCCTGCTTCGCTGAGCATGATGTGACACTGATCGCCAACCAGAACTTCATCACCACGTTGTGCCTGCGCCAGAACCGACACCAGATTTCCCTGCGTACCTGACGAAACAAACAGGCCTGCTTCTTTGCCGAGCATATCGGCAGCACGCTCCTGAAGTTCGTTGACTGTTGGGTCGTCACCGTACACATCATCACCAAGTTCGGCTTCGTACATCGCCCGTTTCATCTCGGGGCTGGGATGTGTGACAGTGTCGCTTCGTAGATCGACTCGGATCATGCCGCTGACTCTCCAGTATTGACTCGTGCTTGTCTCAACAATCGATACCGACCGTGGATTCTATCGGTCAGATGACTCCACGCATACGGTCTATACGTATACTCGAATAGGACTTTACGAACGCACGTCGTTCGCATACACGGCAACAACCCGGAGAAATCCCTACTTTGAACAACAATGACGCCGATAGCGGGTCTGTCGGACACCGTTCCAAATTTGCCGATCCGCTGCCGTGGATCATGATGTTCTCCGCGCTGATTGTCGATCAGTTCACTAAGTGGATGGTCATCGAGAACCTGGCTCGCGGTGAATCCTGGCCCGCTACGGGGTTTTTCCGAATCACCCACGCATGGAACACCGGCAGCGCGTTTTCGTTGTTTCAGGGACAGAGTGACATTCTGACCTGGGTGTCTCTTGCAGCAGTTGGAGTGTTGACGTTGATCTATCGGTCGATAGATCGCCCTTCATGGGTGCTGAAAGTAGCGTTTGGGCTGCAGTTCGGTGGTGCGCTTGGCAACATCGTTGATCGCGTTCGGCTCGGTCATGTTACCGATTTTCTTGATGTCGGTCGGTGGCCGATATTCAATCTTGCAGATTCTTCGATAGTAGTCGGAATCGGTCTGATGATCGTTTACTTCTGGTTCCTCGATCAGGGTTCAAAATCGGATACTCATTCAGATGACAAACCTGACGAAGTTATTGATACAGCGACCAAAAGTCCCTCGCTCGATCCACAAGAGTAGTCACTGAGTTCTTGCTATGAACGTCTTCACAGTGACTGATGACCAGTCGGGAAAACGATTGGATGTGTTCCTGATCGACAGTTGGGAACAGGCGAAGTCGAGATCCGACATTCAACGAGCTATCAAGGCTGGTGAGATCTCGATAGACGGAAAGCCCACTTATCGTGCATCGATCAAGGTTCACGATAATCAGGTCATTCGTGTCACACGAGGTGCTGAGGCAACACCCGACTTGATCGTACCCGCCAACATCCCGTTGAATGTAGATTACGAAGATGACGACATAGCGGTGATCGATAAGCCGTTCGGGATGATCGTCCACCCCGGAGCAGGGCATACCTCCAACACACTTGTGAATGCGGCGGCCCACCTGTGGCCCCGAATAACAGAGGTTGGAGAACCAGACAGGCCAGGGATCGTTCATCGACTCGATCGGGATACGAGCGGCCTGATGGTCATCGCCTTGAATGATGGGGCCTACGCAAAACTATCGGAGATGATCCGAGATCGGAAGATCACCCGCATTTACACGGCGCTGGTACACGGGATTCCTGAGCCTTCAGAGGGCGTTGTTGATGCCCCGATCGGACGTGACCAACATCACCGGACGCGACAGGCCATTAGCGAGGCGGGCCGACCGTCTCGCACGCACTATCGAGTCGAGTACGAGTTAGGCGAATTGGCGTTTCTTGAAGTTCGACTTGAAACCGGTCGTATGCACCAGATCAGAGTGCACATGGCTGCGGTCGGCCATCCCGTAGTCGGCGACCAGACCTACGGCAAGCGAAATAATTCCGCTGATTTGAATCGCCAGTTTCTGCACGCCTCGAAGCTTGAATTCGATCATCCGATATCGGGTGAGCCACTATCGTTCGCGTCTGAACTGCCTGACGACCTTCAACAAGCACTTGATACGTTCCGCAACTAGAATGCTTCGTTGAGGGGCGTGATGCATTTCTTCTGCTGACGGTCACTGCTAAAGTTTTTCTAATGACAAGTCCAACCTCACCGGTTCGAGTCCGCTACGCGCCAAGTCCAACCGGTATCCCTCACATCGGCAATATTCGTACGGCTCTTTTCTGCTGGGTACTCGCCAGACAGACGAATGGCCAGTTCATAGTCCGGATCGAAGACACGGATCGAAGTCGGTATGATGCTGATGCCGAAAAAGCGATATTCGAGTCACTGGACTGGCTCGGCCTGGATTGGGATGAAGGCCCCGGCAAAGGTGGCCCGCACAGCCCGTACGTCCAATCTGAGCGGCAAGAGACTTACGTTGCTGCCGCAATGCAACTTGTGGAGTCTGGTCATGCCTATTTTGACGACACCACACCGGAGCAGTTGCACGCCCTTCGGGAGCGCCAGCGCGCTGCCAAACAACCGCCGAGGTACGATGGCCGGGGCCGACACCGCAGCCCTCAAGAGATCGAGGAGTCTCGGCAGGCAGGATTGCCGATCACGGTTCGGTTGAAAGTCCCAGATCATGGCTCGGTCTCATTCATCGATGCAGTGCGTGGCAAGATCACGTTCGAACTGAGAGAACTTGATGACTTCGTGATTCTCAAATCCGATCAGATGCCGACATACCATCTGGCACACATCCTCGACGATCACGCGATGGGTGTGACTCACGTGATACGGGGAGACGAGTGGATATCCAGCACACCTCGGCACCTTCTGATTCACCAGGCGCTTGGCATCGATCCACCCACGTACGTTCACGTGCCACTCATCCTCGGCAAGGATAAGGCAAAGCTCAGCAAGCGCCACGGTGCGACATCTGCACTTGAATACCGTGACCAGGGATTTCTCGCTGATGCCGTGTTCAATTTCATGTGCCTTCTCGGTTGGTCACCCGGTGACGACACTGAAATCATGACACGCGAGCAGATTGTCGAACGGTTCAGCATCGACCGAATCAACGACTCCCCCGCGATATTCGACTCAGAGAAGTTGGAGTGGTTGAACGGCGTTTACATTCGCAATATGGACGAACAATCGCTCATGGCGCGGTTACTGCCTTTCATGGAACGTCCAGAGGCTGAGGGTGGACTTTCCGACACTGTCGAACGGCCCATCGACCGCGACTATCTAATGCGGCTTCTACCCCTCGTCCATGAGCGTTTGAAGCTGTTGACCGAAGGCACGGAAACACTCGACTTCTTCTTTGCCGACAACGTCAGCCCTGCTGCCGAAGACTTGCCGGGTCGAAAGATGGATATGGAGATGACTGGGCGTGCGCTTGCTGCTGCTGCCGAGCTTTGCCGGGTCACCACCCCGTTCGAACCCGAGCAGCTCGAAGCTGAATATCGTGCGCTTGCTGAGAAGATCGAGATGAAGCCGGGCCAACTCTTCTCTCCAATCCGTGTTGCCATAACTGGAAAGACGTTCGCTCCACCGTTGTTCGACACGATGGCAGCGATTGGTCAGGAGCGATGCGTGGCACGAATCGAAAACGCTCTCAAGATCCTGCGTTCGTCCACGGTGGCGCCCGCTGAGCAGTAGAACGAGATAATTTCCAGATTGACCTTGCGTCAGGCTTCTACCTATACTGGAAGGTAGCGCATCTGCTTTTCAGATGAATAAATGACAGGTCACACCACTAATGTGACTCAAACTATGAATCAGGATCACCGTTGGTAGAACTACGAATCAACGAAGGCGAGAGCTTCGAAGGCTTTCTCCGACGCTTCACCAAGCGTGTACAGCAGGAATCGATCATTTCCGAGGCTCGACGACGACAGCACTTCGAGCCACCCAGCATCACTCGCAAGAAGACTGCCGCTGCAAAACGACGGAAGAGCGTCAAAGCAACATTGAAGAATATGTAGTCAACGATCGAGATTCCGCAACTGATCTCTGACTTGACGTCATGAGCACCTCGGTAATTTATTCCGGGGTGTTTTTATTTTTTCGTGAGTTGCCATCGATGGTGTCACCACTGTCTTAATATTCACAACGGGTTAACGAAAAGACCTGTCTGCTTCGTGATTTTGTTGTCGGGAGAGGCGACAATAAACGGGCCATTCGCGGAGCGAACTGTTTTCAGGAATTAGTCCCTTGAGGGAGCACCAAAATTGAAGTTCGGGATTGTTGTCTTCCCCGGAACATGGAGTGATAAAGACACCCACCACGCAGTCAACGGTGTTCTGGGTCAAGATGCCGAATACATTTGGCACGGGGATGAAACGCTCGACGGGTACGATGCAATCGTTCTCCCCGGCGGGTTCTCCTACGGCGACTTCCTCCGATGTGGAGCGATCGCCAGATTCTCGCCGGTGATGGAGGCAGTTCGGGCTTTCGCCGACCGTGGTGGCCCGGTGGTTGGGATTTGCAACGGATTTCAGGTCCTGTGCGAATCTGGCCTTCTCCCCGGGGTTCTTATGCGCAACGACCATCTTGAGTTCCGGTGTATCTGGACTGATCTCAAGGTTGTCAACGCCTCGACGGTGTTCACCTCTGCAGCCACGGAAGGGCAGACACTAAGAATCCCGATGTCGCACGGTGAGGGAAATTTCCAGGCGGATGCTGCGACAATCGAACGACTCGAAGGCAATGGGCAGGTAGTGTTTCGCTACGCCGACGGCGCTGGAAACGTGACTCCCGAGATCAATCCCAATGGCTCAATCAACAACATCGCCGGCATCGTCAATGAGCGTGGCAATGTGATGGGAATGATGCCTCACCCGGAGAAAGCCTGTGAAACGCTGATCGGTGGTGACGATGGAAACGTTATTTTTAATTCGATGATCGACAACATCGTCGCTTCAATGGCGTAGCTGAAGCCCTGTAATTTTAGCCATTCCTCAGAAAACGGAACGAATAATCTCCATGACGGTCAGCCAGGAAACACTTGATGAAATCGCACTGAGTCGCTCGGAATACGAGGCGATTGTGGATCGACTCGGTCGAGAGCCAGAGCCGTTGGAGCTTGGCCTGTTTGGTGCGCTCTGGTCCGAACATTGCGGTTACAAGCACACTAAGGCCCTGCTACGTACGCTGCCCTCCTCTTCTGATCGACTGTTGGTGGCTCCCGGTGCTGAAAACGCCGGTGTGATCGACCTGGGTGACGGGCTTGCTGTCGCATTCAAAATCGAATCGCACAATCACCCATCGGCGGTCGAACCGTTCGAGGGTGCCGCAACGGGTGTCGGTGGCATCGTTCGCGACATTTTCGCGATGGGTGCTCGACCAATCGCCCTTCTCAATTCGCTCCGGTTCGGCAAGCCAGACGATGCCAGAACCCGCTACCTGCTGAACGGGGTCATTGGCGGTATCTCTTCGTACGGCAATTGCATCGGCATTCCCGACGTTGGCGGTGAAATATTCTTCTCCGATACGTACAAGGGCAATCCGCTGGTAAATGCCATGTGTGTTGGGTTGATCGAAAATGGCAAGATGGCGAGTGCATCTGCAAAAGAACCCGGAGACCTGCTACTGCTTGTCGGTGCCGATACCGGCCGGGATGGCATCCATGGTGCATCGGGACTCGCTTCACGTGCATTCGAGGAACAGGCCGAGCTGCGATCTGCGGTTCAGGTTGGAAATCCGTTCCTTGAAAAGATCCTGATCGAGGCCTGCATTGAATCGCTAGACCTACCCGGGGTCGTCGGTTTACAGGATTGCGGAGCTGCCGGAATCACTTCCGCTGCGATCGAGATGGCAGAACGCTCGGGCATGGGGCTGAAGCTACTGATCGACAAGGTACCAAGACGTGAAGAAGGCATGACCCCGTATGAAGTCATGCTTTCGGAATCTCAAGAACGGATGCTTCTTGCCGTGACTCCGGGCAAAGAAGGGCCTGTGTTCGACCTGTTCGAAAAATGGGATCTCGATGCCACGATAATCGGCGAGTTCGAACTGGGTGAGAATGTCCGCATCTACGACAATGGCGAGCAAGTCAGTTCAACACCTGTCGTTACGCTAACCGATGCCCCTGAGTACAAGTTCACCGGTGTTAAGCCTCAGTGGCTAACAGACCTCCAGAACGTCGATCTTGGAACGGTTCCGGTTCCCACCGAGTCGCCATCGGAAGTTCTATTGAAAATGCTGGCTGCGCCCAATATCGCCTCCCGCTTTCCGATCTACCGACAGTATGACTACCACGTGCAGACGAATACGGTGATCGAGCCCGGCGGCGATGCCGCCGTCCTTCGCCTCAAAGGTTCAAAACGTGGGATCGCAGTTTCTACGGACTGCAATGGACGAATCTGCTATCTCGACCCAGAGGTCGGCACAGCCATCGCAGTTGCTGAGGCATGTCGCAACCTCTCGGTGACCGGTGCTGAACCTGTGGCGCTAACTGATGGTCTCAACTTTGGAAATCCTGAGACTCCGGACGTCCAGTTTCAACTGACTGAGTCGATTGCGGGAATGGGCCGTGCCGCCGAGGCGTTCGGTATCCCAATAGTCAGCGGAAACGCGAGCTTGTACAACCAGTCGGCAGGTACTGATATTTTCCCAACACCCATAATCGGCTCACTCGGTTTGCTCGAAGACGTTGAGAAGCATTCGACCGTTGGCTTCAAGTCGGTAGGCGATTTGATCGTACTCCTCGGTACTGCTACAACATGGGACTGTGTCGAGGGACTCGCCGGAAGCGAGTATCTCGAATTGATACACGACCAGATCGCCGGGCAACCTGCTATTGATCTCGACCTCGAGGTTCGTACTCAGGCAGTTTGCCGAGAGGCGATCGCCAGAGATATGGTCGCTTCCGGACATGATGTTTCTGATGGCGGTGCGGCCGTTGCAATTGCCGAGAGTGCGATAATCGGTGGAATCGGCGTCGCTATTACCGAAGAGCCCGGCGACCGCTGGGATGCTGCCATGTTCGGCGAGTCGCAATCTCGCATACTCTTGAGCATCTCGCCTGAACATCTGGACGAGTTGAAGGAACTGACTAAAGCGAAAGATGTACCGATAGTCGTTATCGGGACGGTTGGGGGTGACTCGCTAGTCTTCGGAAACTCAATCTCTGTACCTCTTGTAGATGCCGATGATGCCTGGAAAAACGGTTTCAGCCGCGCAATTTCCGACTGAACTCTGGTGCTACCAACAAGAACCGAAATTTCTTATCTGATCGATCAGTACGATGCGTTGTTCCTGGATTCGTACGGCGTTCTTGTTGACGGGGTCAACCCGCTTTCTGGTGCCATCGAACTTATCGACAGGATGAACGAAGAAGGCGTGAGCTACTTTGTTGTTACCAACGACGCCTCTGTGTCGCTCGAATCTCGAGTCAGAACACTCGCGTCGCAGGGTCTTCAAATCGATGTCGATCGCATCATAAACTCTGGTTCGTTGCTGCCGGGGTACTTCAGCGCACACGATCTGCAGGGCAGTCCGACACTCGTACTCGGCACACAGGACTCAAAGGATTACGCAGAAGCAGCGGGCGGGCGTTTAGTAGATTTCGATGATGATTCCGAGCCCGATGTTGTGGTGGTCAGTCACAGTGGCCCTCACGATTGGGAACAGACCCTGAAAATACTGCTGGAGCTACTCAGCCGTAGATTCCAGCACAACGATCCTATCCATTTAGTTCTGCCGAATCCTGATTTTATCTACCCGAACGGTCCTGCGAGGTTCGGATTCGGAGCTGCGGCGTTTGTGAATTTGCTGGAGTAGGCGTTGGAACGACTTCATGGATCGCACGAGGCTCTCATCGCGGCAAAGTTGGGCAAGCCGTACTCACCAATTTTCGCCGCGGCAGTGCAACGGGCCGGCACTGAAAATGTGATTATGATCGGCGATCAACTTGAGACCGATATTCTGGGTGCCAACAATGAAAGCATCGATTCTGCTGTTGTGACGACTGGAATCAATCGACGATCAAGCCCTGAACAGTTCGAAGATGTCGCAGATGAACTGTCTCCACGGTATATCCTTGCTTCACTGGTATAAAATCAAAAGATAGTTCAGTAGTAAATCCTCACGCGAGTGCCCCGGCGCTCGCGTTTGTGTGTCGTTCCAAACTCGTTACAAAGATGCCAACTTACGTTTACAAGTGTGCCGAAAACGGCCACATTTTCGAGATAGTTCAAAAGTTCAGCGATGAACCGGGGGCGAACTGCCCGACATGCGACAGCGAATCGAAGCGTCAGATCTCAGCGCCGACGGTTATCTACAAGGGCTCGGGCTTCTACACCACCGACTATGGATCCGGTTCGAGTCCCAACAGCAAGCCTTCGAACGGCGGTTCTTCGAGCAACAAGGACAACTCGACGGGAGATTCCGATTCGTCGAGCTCCTCGACTTCGGATTCGAAAAAGTCCGATACCAGTAGCAGTGACTCTCATTCGCATGGCGGTGCGAGTCATTCGCACGGCGCTGGCAGCCACACCCACTGAAGCTCCAGACGTAAATGCGCTCTGTAATACAACGAGTTAACCGGGCTTCGGTAAGCGTCTCAGGCAAGACGACTGGTTCGATTGGCCGCGGTCTGTGTCTGTTGGTCGGGATCACCCACTCCGACACAGAAGACGACCTAATGTACATTGTCGACAAGACGCTGAACTTGCGAATTTTCCCCGACGAGTCTGGAGACTCAGGTTTCGACCAGTCGGTCGTCGACGTGGGTGGCGGGTTACTGCTGGTCAGTCAGTTCACTTTGTATGCAACCACTCGAAAGGGTCGAAGGCCCGGGTTCGTCGATGCCGCTCGACCAGAACAAGCCGAGCCAATATTCGATCAACTGGTCGACTCATTCCGACTGAATAGCGGACTGCGTGTCGAGACCGGAGTGTTCGGTGCATCAATGAGTGTCGAGATCGAGAACGCCGGACCGGTCACGATCGTTCTTGACTCTGCCGATAGGAACACTCCACGGCGGGGTAAACCGCCTACTGCGACAACCACAGACTAGGCGTTCCTGGTCTCGTACTCCAGTGAGATGTCGAGCGCCTGAGGTGAATGGGTAAGCGCGCCGATCGAGATAATATCCACACCGCTGCGGGCGATGGCAGCCACATTGTCGAGTGTAATCCCGCCGGACGCTTCTACGATGCAGTTTGCGGCTATCTGATCGACAGCCGTTCGCATATCCTCTGGTGACATATTGTCGAGCATTACGATGTCAGCCCCTGCGGCCGACGCTGCAAGAGCCGCCTCGATCGATTCGACCTCAACTTCGATCTTCACAGTATGCGGCGCTCGTGCCCGAGCGCGCTTGATCGCCTGCCCAAGGCTCACGCCTTCACCTGCAAGTGCGGCGAGATGATTGTCCTTGATTAGAACACCGTCAGTCAGGTTCATTCGATGATTGCGACCACCACCGATTGAAACAGCATATTTGTCGAGCAGGCGAAGCCCAGGGACCGTTTTTCGTGTGTCGACGATCGACGCTGTGGTGCCATCTATCGCTTTCACGTATTGATCGGTGAGTGTCGCAATACCGCTCATGCGTTGCAGAAAGTTGAGGGCGGTTCGCTCGGCTGTGAGGATCGACGTCATCGCCCCCGAGATCGTGGCAATCGCCTCGCCGCCCTCGACTCTATCGCCATCCAGTAATTTTTTCGCGAATACAAGGTCAGGGTTTATTCGCTGAAAAACGGCACTGGCGACATCAAGCCCTGCAAGTATTCCCGGCTCCTGTGGAACCAACGACGCACGGGCTTGAAGGTGGGGTGGGATGAGTGCGGAGGTAGTGACATCAGCACTTACTGAATCTTCGTCCAGCTCACGGCCAATGTACGCATCGAGTTCACGTGGAGTAAGAAGCATGCTATATATCCGAAACCTGATTGCGGGATCTTGGAAACACAGCCTATCCGGCGACTTCAAGCATCCGTTCGAGAGCCACCAGAGCATTACGCTGTGTTTCAGGCTCAACCTCGATTCGATTGATCGCCAGACCCGCCATGATGCCTTCAAGAACCCAGAGTACATACGCCGGGTGAATTCGATACATCGTGGCACATGGGCAAACCACCGGGTCGAGGCAGAAGATATCTTTATCAGGATTCTCAGCAGCCAGCCGACGAACCATGCTGATCTCAGTTCCTACACCCCACGAAGACCCTGCAGGCGCATCGGTGATTTTCTGGAGTATCAGTTCTGTAGAGCCGTACATATCGGCAGCCGCTACGACCTCCTGAGTGCATTCAGGATGAACTATGATCGTCGTTTCTGGGTTGCGTTCACGTGCGGCATTAATTTGGTCTACTGTGAATCGAGTATGAACTGAACAGTGACCCTGCCACAGCAATACTTTTGCGTGCCTGATCTCGTCATCTGAAAGACCACCCATCGGCAGGAATGGATTCCATACCGCCATTTCTGATTCAGAGATACCTCTTGCGATGGCTGTATTCCGTCCGAGGTGTTGATCGGGTAAAAACAGGATCTTTTCACCCCGTTCAAATGCCCAATCGAAGGCTTTATCGGCGTTCGAAGAGGTACATACGAGTCCACCGTTCTTGCCACAGTGAGCCTTGATCGCCGCTGCCGAGTTCATGTATGTGATCGGGATGACGCTCGATGTCGTGCCGAGAACTGAATCGAGATCGTCCCAGCAGTCGCGCACATCGGAAACGGTCGCCATATCGGCCATCGAACAACCGGCTGCCATGTTCGGAAGCAGCACGTTCTGGTCTTTGGAGGTAAGAATATCGGCAGTTTCAGCCATGAAATGAACGCCACAGAAGATGATCCACTTCGCGTCTTTTGTAGCTGCCGCCATTTTCGAGAGCTTGTACGAGTCGCCAGTGAAATCGGCGTATCTGATTACGTCGTCACGCTGATAGTGGTGCCCAAGCAGTACGGCTTTTTCACCGATTTCGTTTCGGGCGAACTCGATACCTTCCGCGATCTCTTCGGGTGTCAGTTTCAAGTAGCGGGTTGGCACTTTCTGCCATCGCACACCAGCCTTGAACTCTTCCTCAAGGGTTTTTGTCCGCAGATTGCCGTCAGTCTGGCAAAAAGCCGACTGCTCCAGTTCCGTTATTGGGACAGTTGTCTGCTTGGTGAACGCAGTCGTCATACGACCGATACCTTTTCCCTTATCACCTCGGAATTAACCTCTGTTGTCACAGCTTCGAGTGACCACGGTGAACTATCGGTTATCTCAACCTGAACAGTTTGACCCGGTTTTGCTTCGATTGCACCCGGTTCATCTCTCGGATTTATATAAATAAGTTTATCGCCTCGATTTCGACCGTGCAGTCTACCCCGCTTGCGACCTTCGACAAGTACATCGAACTTCAGTCCGAGGAGATCAGCATTGTTCCTGCTCTGAATTTCCTGCTGAAACTCATCGACCGTTGCTTTACGAGCCTTCTTGACAGCTCGCTCGATATCGTCGTTCATGTTTCGCGAGGCGAATGTTCCCTCTCGGTACGAATACTCGGATGTGTGAACCTTCGAGAATTCTACCGCCCGAAGAACATCCATGGATCGTTCAAACTGAGCATCAGTTTCACCTGAGAATCCGACGATGAGGTCGGTAGTCAGAGTCACATCTGGAATCATCTGCTTAATCAGGGCGATCTTGTCGAGATACTGGCTACGCGTGTATCCACGGCGCATGTTGGCAAGAACAGAGTCATCGCCAGCCTGAAAAGGAAGGTTGATCGATTCGCATACCTTCGGGAGGTCGCGAACCGCTTCGAGAATCCGAATCGACATGTCATTGGGATGTGATGTCAGGAATCTGATGCGCTCAAGACCGTCGATCTCGTGCATCTGTGTAAGCAGATCGGCAAGATCGATTCTCGGACGGAGATCGTGACCATAAGAATCAACGTTCTGTCCCAGAAGTGTTATCTCTCGCACACCGCGAGCAACCAGCAACTCCGCCTCATGAACGATCTCAACCGCCGTTCGGCTGTTTTCCCGACCGCGTCGATACGGAATGATGCAAAAGGTACAGAACTTGTCACAACCGTGGACAATCGGGATGAACGATGCAACGTTGGGGTTTTCTGGGACTGACCCGTTAAGGCAGCCCTCTGGATCAAGTCCGTGCCTCATTCCGGCAGTTTCCAGAATCGGCTCGAACTCCTGCGGTCTTGCCCACACGTCCACATACGGGAAGCGTCTTCTCAGGTCGGCTTGCTCGGGTCCGACCATGCAGCCCATCACCGCGATCATGCGATCGCTGTTGCCCTTCATCTTCTTCCCGAGTCGACCAATCAGTCCCGTCGCCGTGTCCTCAGCAGACTGTCGTACGACACAGGTATTCAATACGACGACATCGGCATTCGCCATATCGTCGGTTGAATCGAACCCCATTTTCGAAAATCCGCTGGACAGCCGCTCAGAATCAGATGCGTTCATCTGGCAACCGACGGTCCAAACGTGGTAACTAGGCAATGGTCAGGCAATATTGTCCGAGTCCCTGACCGTATTCGTCAAAATGCGACCAGCCCGAGCTCGGCTTCAATGATTTCTATTTACTGTGAAGTACAAGGATAGCTCGACTATCGATCGCAGACCAGATTCAACGCAAAGATTCTGCTGTGCCAGTTATCATCTACCGTCGAAGTAAATCAAGAGTTGTGGTCAGGCAGCTTGCAAGCTGTTCAGGTGCAACCCACTGACCAACGGATGGAGTTACACATACATTGCCAGAACAAGTGAACGTAGGGCTGATCGGCTGCGGAGCAATGGGTTCGGAGCTAGCGCGGGCTGTGCTAAAGGGAGACGCAGGCTCAGCTCGTATCGTTGGACTCTTCGATGAATACCATCCCAGCCGAGAATCTCTCGCCGCTGAACTCGGGGCCGGTGCCGAGGAAGTGCCGACAACGGTCAACACGGTCACAGAACTCGTGAATCTTCCGAATCTCGATCTGGTGGTTGAATGTGCGTCACAGGCCGCCGTTGTGGCCCATGCTGAAACTGTGTTGTCGGCAGGTAAATCACTGTTGGTGATGAGTTCAGGCGCCATGATTTCCCCCGATTTCATGAAAACCGTCTCCACTGCCGCACAGCGGTCGGGAGCCTCGATCTATATCCCATCAGGTGCTGTCGGCGGAATCGACGCGCTGCGGGCGTCCAGAGCACTTCTTGAAGAGGTAACGATCGTCTCTACGAAAAAACCGATCTCGTTGAGTGGCGCACCCGGTTTCGCTGACTGGGAAAACAAAGAAATCACTGAACCGACTGTAATCTATGAAGGTTCGGCGACCGATGCTGTCGGTTTGTTCCCGGCGAACGTTAACGTCGCGGCGACGGTGAGTTTGGCGGGGATTGGACCTGACGCCACCAGGGTCAGAGTCGTCGCAGACCCTGATTCGCCCGGAAATGTTCATGAGATCAATGCTGTTAGCAAGGCGGGGAAATTCTCGTTCAGGTTCGAAAATATGCCGCATGAGACTAATCCGAAAACAAGCTTCCTTGCGGTGCTGGCAGCGATCGAAACGCTTCGGTCGATTTGCGACCCGGGGCTGCGAATCGGAACCTGAACGCTACGCCCTCTCCACCCGGGAATGCTCTCGCATCAAGTCTGGCTTGCCAGTTGACCGATGAAAACGATGGTCTTGATTGGATTGGGCAAGATCGCTCCAGCACTCTACGCCCGCAGATGACCGATATCGGTCGTTAAGCATGCATACAGAGGGAACGACGCAACGTGGCACAGTGACGAGCGAGGTGGCGCATCAGGTAAATGGCGGAGGGTGCGGGATTCGAACCCGCGAGGAGGCTCAACACCCCCAACCCGCTTAGCAGGCGGGCGCACTAGGCCACTATGCGAACCCTCCGCGAAGGATGTGCCAGTGCGAACCACTTCAATATATCTTCACGCTCCTTACTCGGTAAAGGAGATTTGCATGAGTCTCAACGGATATCACACGACTTGCGGCGTTATTTGATGAGCCGTCGACGAAGCAGATAGACAGCAGCAGGCCACATCAGCGCAGTTAGGGCCACAACGTAGATCGCTGCCCAGAGATGTGTGATGTCCAGGTTTCCCAGAGCGAAACCCCGGGCGATATGAACTCCGGGTGTCAACGGCATCGCCCACGCGATGGGTTGAACCCACTCCGGCAGGATAGATATTGGGAAGAACGCTCCAGAGAAAAAGTAGAGCGGTGTTGCAACCAGCGTGAATACCAGTGTTAAGAAGGTTGTATGTGGCGCCACCGCCGAAAACAGGAAGCCCATTGCCCCGAACAACGCACCCATCATCACAGCCGGTATCAGTATCCCAATTGCCAGCCAGCCATCGATCCAGCCGAATATCACAGCAACTATGGCAACACCAATCGTAGTCATCAGCGCTCTGGTGATAGCCCAGAGTATGTCGCCCAGAGTTACCTCCAGCACCGTTATTGGTGTGGTCAAGGCGGTTTCGTACACATCGTTGTCGATGCGGTTGTAGGCGTTCCATGATGTTTCGAATAAGGCATGGAACATCGCCGAGCCCATTATCAGCCCCGGTGTCACGAACTCTGCATACGATTCTGCACCCTCGACTTCAGTTACGAGTTTGCCGATGCCAAACCCCACTGCCACAAGCGCGACAACAGGTTCAATAAGTACCCAGGTAATCACGAATTTCCAGTAGCGAACAAACGCCACCGCGTGCCTTAGCCAGAGACCGGTGATGCTCCTACGCCGAATACCTGGTGTCGGAATCGCGAAGTTCATTTTTAATCTCTGAGTTCTCTTCCAGTTATCGCCAGGAACACGTCTTCGAGATTGCCGGCACGATAGGACGTGCGTACGCCATCGACATCGTTAAGCCCTGAAAGATCGGGACGGTCGCCGTTAAGACCGGTTACGCTCACAAGCGCGCCGACTTCGCGAAACGTGATTTCTCGCTGTGTCAGGTACTCTCGAACAATTCTTAGCGAGGCAGGTAAAACTCTGAGTTGCGCCACTTCTTTCGGGGCGTGACGCTCTATCATCTGGTCGGGAGTGCCTTCGTCGAGGATCTTGCCGTTATCCAGAATCGACAGTCGATCACACAGTACCGTCGCTTCTTCCATGTAATGCGTCGATAGCAGCACGGTCACACCTGCCTCCTTGAGAACCGCAAGCTCCTCCCATACCCGGTTGCGACTTTGGGGATCCAGTCCTGTCGATGGCTCGTCCATCACAATAACCCTGGGGCTGATCATCATCGAGCGCGCTATCGCGAGCCGTCGCTTCATCCCGCCTGACAACTCGTACACGTTCGATTTCGAACGATCGCGCAGGCCGAAAAACTCGAGTACCTCGTGAGTTCGGTTCTTCGCGTGTTTCCGGGAAAGGCCAGCGAGAAATCCGTACAGGATTAAATTTTGAAATACGGTGAGGCCGCCATCCAGGCCATCGTGCTGGGTTACGACACCCATCACTTCTCGGACCGCTCGACTGTCTTTCACCACGTCGATACCGGCGACTGAAATAGTGCCAGAGTCGACCGGTGCCAGCCCACTGAGCATCCGCATTGTCGTGGTTTTCCCCGCTCCGTTCGGGCCCAGCAGGCCGTAAGTTTCACCGGGCTGTACGCTAAACGTAATCCCATCAACCGCGGCGATACCGCCATACAGCTTACGAATACCCTCAACCTGAATGATCGGATTGCGAGGACTGGCGGCGGCGGCGTTGGGGTTGGATTCTTCAGTCACGTCACCTCTTCCCATCGTTTATTCCGGTGGTGCAGACTAGCAATTAAGGCTCGAGGCTATTCCGTCGGTGGTGGCGAATCACTGCCGGCACCAGGCGATTCGCCGACCCACAGTTCCCCACCCTCAAAAAGTTCCTTTTTCCAGATTGGAACAATCTCTTTGAGTCGGTCTACGAAATACAACGCCGATTCAAAGGCCGGTCGCCGGTGTGCGGACCCAACGGCAACCACCATGCTGGTTTCGCCGATATCGACACGGCCCGTCCGGTGAGCGATCGCGATCTTGCCCAGATCCCATTGATCCCGCATCTCGCCGATAATCTCGGCGATTTTGTTTTCAGCCATCGGCTGATACGCCTCGTAATCGAGCCGAACAACTGCCCTGCCCTCGTTGTGATCTCTGGTCACACCCAGAAACGTCACAACCGCGCCATCGACCGCTGTTGTCACAAACTCAGTCAGCGGAGTTGGGTCTAACCTTTCAGCTGTGATAAATATCCAATCGGTTTGAGTTTTTATGTCGCCCATACCGCCGCTGACAGGCGGAATCAGGGCAATTTCATCGCCAGCGCTTACCGTCTGGTCGCCCGCAACGTACTCGCCGTTCAGGGCCAGCATCACTGTTGAGCCGGGTTCCGGGTCGCTTGGTGCAGCAGCTCTACCTGCAAGTACCGCGTCGTCAACTGTCATGCCCTCGACCACAGGAATACGAACACTGCGCGTACCTGCACGTTCACGCAGCGCTGCGAAGAAAAGTATCGTGATTTGTAGTTCGTCGGTAGTCAATGAATATTCAGTTAGGGCTCATCGGGAGTTTGTCGATATTCGTGTGCAAATCAGGTTACTGCCGAACCGTCGCGACTGGGGAAGGTCCGTGTCACCAGAAGTAGTGAGGTTTGTGCCCGAATTCGAGATCCAGGATCGGTAAGTGGCTCGATAACGTCCCTACCGCATCCGAATCACTTTGACCTACTGCTCTGCGGCAAATACAATTTGAGGTCGATTGTGTTGAACTCTCGCGAACCGTGAGAGTCTGGCTTCCTCGTTATTCTGCCGTCTTCTTAGTTACGGCACGGAGTGATTTCACGAATGGTTCGAATCCGTCTTAAACGCGTTGGTGGCAAGAAGCACCCGTTCTACCGTGTGGTTGTGGCCGATCAGCGTGCAGCACGCGATGGTGCCTTCATTGAACAGATCGGCACCTACGATCCTTTTCCAGACCCACCAGAGATCAAGATTGACGAAGAAAAAGTCAACAAGTGGATCAAAGATGGCGCACAGCCTTCTGAATCTGTCGTGAGTCTGCTCCAGACAGTCGGGATTCTCCCGAAAGTAGTTACTTCCAGTGGCTGAGCGCGACGATGAATCGGTAGTTGACGATGTTGAAGTCGAAGATATGTCGCCGATCGATTCAATGCGGGAGATGATCGAATACATCGCCCGCGCTCTCGCCTCTAATCCGGACGCAGTATCGGTTACCGAAGAGGATGATGGCGAGCGCATCTTCCTGCATCTCTCTGTTGACGATCAGGACAAAGGCAAAGTTATAGGCCGTGACGGTCGCGTTGCACAGTCCATGCGCTCTCTCCTGAGGGTTGCGGCAGTAAAGGCCGACACCCGCGTCAGCCTCGAAATCGACTAATCGTCACCTGACAGGTCTTCCTCCATCATGACGGCCCCAATCACTCGTTCCGAGATTTCGGATGAAGACCTTGTGGCTGTTGGGCGCGTGCGGCGACCGACCGGAATAAAAGGCGCAGTACTTGTTGAGGTCTACTCTGGCCTACAGGATCGCTTTTCTGTCGGTGACATTCTTGTCGCGAACGGTCTTGAGTACCAGATCGTCGAGACAGGTAGATCGGGCAATGCGGCAAAGCTGACGTTTGCCTCCGTTGACTCCATCGAGAAAGCTGATGAGTTGAGGGGGCTGGAGCTTTTCGTTCCGATCGAGTCGCTCCCCAAAAACCCACCGGGGGTCTACTACCACTACGAGATTGTCGGTATCGATGTCGTGACTCTGGCAGGGAAACAGTTGGGGACTCTTACCGAAATCCTTGAAACCGGGAGCAACGACGTATTCATCATCACTCCGAAATCAGTTGCTGGTAAGAAGGCTTCAGCCGAAATTCTTATCCCGGTGCTGAAGGGTGTAATCGTCGAGGTCGACAGTGAGAATGGCGTAATGAAGATCGACCCTCCTGCTGGATTACTCTAAGAGCATCTCATTCGGTAAAATGAGGGCTCGAATCGAACGATTCCCTGGAAACTTCGTACACAGGATGGAAGTCTGAATGTCAGGTCACTCTAAATGGAGCACTATCAAGCACAAGAAGGGTGCGGCCGACGCCAAGCGTGGTCAACTCTTCACCAAGCTTGCTCGGGAAATCATGGTCGCTGCACGGGGTGGCGACCCTAATCCGGAGATGAACTTCCGCCTGCGACTCGCTATTGACAATGCAAAGTCGCTCAACATGCCCAAAGAGAACATCGACCGGGCGGTTGCACGCGGCTCCGGTGTCGGCGGCGATTCGGCTGTGCTTGAGGAGATCAGCTACGAGGCTTATGGTCCGGGTGGTGCTGGAATCATAGTTCAGGCCATGACCGACAATAAAAATCGCACGGCTGCAGAGGTTCGAGCGCAGATAACCCGGGCTGGTGGAAATCTTGCCGGTGCAGGGGCGGTGTCGTGGAATTTCGAGAGCAAAGGTCTGATTACAGTCGAAGTTGACGAGGGCGACCCGGACGATGTCGCACTTGAGATAGTCGATGCCGGTGCGGAGGATGTCGAGGTAGACGGCAGCACGGTGCAGGTCACGGCTCCATATGAAGATTTCGCACAGGTGAAGACCAGCGTCGAGGCTCTTTCGGGAATAAGGGTTGAGAGCGGTGTGCTGGCCCTCGTGCCGACCACGCTGGTGCCTCTTGACGACAAGGGAGCGATGCAAACACTACGCCTCCTCGACGCGCTTGAAGAGCTTGATGACGTTTCGAAGGTCTACTCAAATGGTGATTTCCCCGACGAAGTCCTTGAAAAGTACGCCTCCGCCGACTAACTCGCTTTCTCGCCAACTGAGGCGTGTGTGGCGCTGTCGATACAAATATCCCCTACTCTTCTTCGTTGCTTCAAACGTGCCGGTCGGCGTACATTTCAATCGTCGCAATATTTCTGGTGTAACTGTCAACGCACTACGAGCGGAGTAACAATCTGGTGACGGCTGCAATAAGCACGATAGGGCTTACGAAATTCTATGGTCAACACCGAGGAGTTCTGGATGTAAATCTCGATATCCGAGAGGGCGAGGTATTCGGTCTACTCGGCCCCAACGGTGCGGGAAAAACCACCTGCATCCGGGTGTTCCTCGACTTCATACGTGCGACGTCAGGCACGGCGACTGTGCTGGGGTTGAACTCGCGGACAGACTCACTGAAAATTCGACAAAAGGTCGGATACCTGCCGGGCGAGTTTGTTACTTATGAAAAACTGACCGCCCATGAACTGCTTGAGTATTTCGCCAATCTTCGAGATCACACCCTCGAAAGAGCGAAAACACTTGCGGATCGGTTCAATTTAGATCTGTCGCGCAAGATCGGCGAGCTTTCGCGAGGCAATCGACAGAAGGTCGGACTTATCCAGGCGTTCATGAGCGATCCTGAGTTGCTCATTCTTGATGAGCCGACGACTGGCCTCGACCCGCTGCTCCAGCAAGAGTTTCATGAGGTGGTACTAGAAGAGGCAAAAGCGGGAAAGACGCTTTTCATCTCCTCCCATGTGTTGTCCGAGGTAGAAATCATTTGTGATCGTGTCGGGATAATTCGCGAGGGTTCCCTCGTGGCGGTCGAAGAGATCTCGGCACTGCGAGAACGTGCGCTGACCAGAGTGGAAATTGTGTTCTAAGATGCCGTTTCTACCGTTGATTTCGAGGGCGTCGACGGTGTGATCGATGTCGTTGTGGACGAACATAAACTTACCTGCCATGTAACCGGCAGTGTCGATTCCCTTATAAAGACAGCCGCCAGGCACACGGTTCACAAAATCCAGTCTGGCCAGCCAGGTCTCGAGGAGGTGTTTCTGAAGTTTTACGACAATCCCGAGGTGTCGGAGACACTGGAGCCAAAGGAGGTTTCGGATGCTGAGTAACATCTACCTGAAGTCTCTCAGGGATTCAAAACGATCTATCTTCTTCTACTCACTTGGCTCAATCGCGTTGGGTATGTACGTCACGCTGTTCTATCCAACGATCCGCGATGCGACCGGATTCGCCGATTTTCTGGAGCAGCTTCCTGATGCGATTCAAGCACTGATCGGTGACGTAGAGACATATACCACGGCAGAAGGTTTCCTGAACGCCGAGGTGTTCAGTTTCATGGGCCCAATGGTGTTCGGGATATTTGCGATAACTGCCGGAATGGGGGCAATAGCCGGTGAAGAAGAATCTCACACCCTCGATCAACTGCTGGCAAACCCTGTGTCGCGTATGTCCGTCTTGCTCCAGAAGATCGGGGCAATGCTAACGGGTTTGCTCGGTATTTCAGTCGCTCTGTGGGTCGGGCTCGTCGGAGGTTCGAAGATTGCCGGGTTCGATCTGTCTGTCTCTGGAACGGCACAGGCGATCCTCAGCCTGTACGTGCTCGGAGCGGTATTAGGGCTCATTGCCCTTTCACTCGGCGCTTCAACCGGTAGAAAAAGTCTTGCGGGTGGGATAGCGGCCGCGGTAGGAGTCGTTGGGTTTCTCCTCGATACGTTCCTTTCGGTAGTCGAGTTGCTCGAACCGGCACGTTTCATCTCAGTTTTCTACTACTTCAACAACAATGATGTGATCCTCAATGGGATTAACCCTGTCCATTTCCTGGTGTTGATAGCGACTGCAGCGGTCGCCATATTAGTCGCTATTTGGAAATTTGAACGCAGAGATCTGGCAAATTAGTTTCGTCAGAATTCAGGTGGCAGTACAATTCCAAGGTTATTGCCGCTTTTAACTAGGACAGAATGGACACTACTACCAGATGTGCAGATCTACCGCGGCCCCTTTGCTGGCGATTGTGGGTGTTGCGGGCACGGCAGCCGGGGTTGGTCTCGCGGTTATTCGCGACCGACTCGATAGGCTAGCCGATTCTCGCGCAGCAAAAGAGGCAAACGACGCGAAACGTGAAAGCGAACCACGCGAATCAGTCTCAACTGATTCGAACAACAAAGACAATGATTAGCCGAGTTGCTCGATCATCTCTTCAACTCTCGTAACGGGTAGTTTGCACGTGTAGTTCTCACACACGTAAGCGGTTGTCTTTCCATTAATTCGTGTTCTACCTACTAACAGCGGCGAACGCTCATCCGACCCCAGATCTCCGGTGATTCCTGCCAGCACGAGGTTCGGCAAGAACGTACTGTTGACCGCGTGTTTCATCTCGCTCAGCACGTGATCATCCGGATCGCCAAGTAGCACCACTTCCTGTTTATCTGAACACATGAAATCGACTGCCGCCAGCCAAGAAGTGACAGACGCAGGGGTCTGCTCGAATAGCGGGATCATTGCCTTCATAGAAGTCTCAGCTTTTTCAACAAATCCTGTCTCACCCGTAAAGATGCTCAACCGCTGGAGCGCCATTGCAGCGACTGCCCCACCCGACGGCACAGCGTTGTCGAGAATATCTCGCGGTCGTACGAGCAGATTTGAATGCTCACTTGAGGTGTCGTAGAACACTCCCCGGTCGGTATCCCAGAATTGTTCGATCATCTGGTCGGCCAGTTCTCTAGCCTCGTCAACGTATGAGTAGTCGAAAGTCGCTTCATACAGCGTCAGTAGACCATCAATCAAACAGGCGTAGTCGTCCAGATATCCCGGGATTCGGGCATCGCCCTCTGAATCGCTTGTCGCCTTCCATGTGTGAAGCAAGCGACCTTCAGAGTCTCGTATCTGAGTGAGTAGCAAGCGTGCGTTTTTTTCTGCGATGGCAATCCAGCCTGCGTTATCCAGCACGGCTCCAGCCTCGGCAAATGCCTTGAGCATGAGCGCATTCCAGGCGACAAGTATTTTATCGTCAATGTTGGGAGCAACCCTCTTCGATCGTTCGTTGAGGAGAGTCGCACGAATCCGTTCAATGTCGCCGAGTAGCGCTTCCTGATTTTGCGCCGAACGAGACAGAAATTCCGCCTGTGACAGTGGCAAGTACAGAATATTCGCGCCTTCGAAGTTTCCATCTTCGGTCACGCCCCAGTAAGCCCGGGCAAGTGCAGAATCTGTGGCATCGAGAACAGCATCGATTTCGTCAGCAGTCCAGACGAAGAATTTGCCTTCGACTCCTTCTGAATCCGCATCGGATGCCGAATAAAATCCGCCGGCGGAGTGGGTCATCTCACGGGTGATGTACTCCAATGTCTCTCGTACGATACGCCGGAACAGAGGTTTGCCGGTCGCTTGATAGGCGTGCAGATACAGCGACACCAGTTGAGCATTGTCATAGAGCATCTTCTCGAAATGCGGAACGAGCCATTTTTCATCGGTCGAATATCGTGCAAATCCACCTCCGACCTGATCGTAAATTCCACCATGAGCCATCTTTTCGATAGTGAGGTTCACGATATCCAGAACTTGCGAGCTTCCTGTTCGCTTCCAGTACCTCAACAGGTGTTCGTAGACCATGGGTTGTGGAAATTTAGGTGCGCCCTGAGTACCGCCATTTTCTAGATCAGCATTACCGACAAGCTGAGTGAAGCTACCGAACAACAGCGACTCATCGATAGCGCCTTCGTTCTTCTGCGGTATCGACTGCTCTTTGATCATATCGACGACCTGCTGGGAATTATCAAGCAACCTCTGACGGTTGTTCGCGTAAGCATCGCTCACTGCTGCCAGAACCCGCGGAAATCCGGCCATGTTGTGCCGATCATCGGGTGGAAAGTAGGTCCCACCAAAAAACGGATGCCCGTCGGGAGTCATGAACACTGTCAACGGCCAGCCACCAGACCCGGTCATCGCCTGAACAGCCATCATGTAGATCGAGTCGATATCCGGCAACTCTTCCCGATCGACTTTTATATTCACGAATCCTGCGTTCATCGCTGCTGCTATCGATTCGTTCTCGAACGATTCATGCGCCATCACGTGGCACCAATGACACGCGGAGTACCCGATCGAGAGCAATATCGGCCTGTTTAGCAGCTCCGCTGCGGCCAACGCCTCATCACCCCACGGATACCAGTCGACAGGATTGTCTTTGTGCTGGAGTAGGTACGGACTTGTTTCATTGGCTAAGCGATTGGGCATGGTTTTCCTGGCATTGTTGACACGCACGGTGATTCTTCGTTTGCATACGACCAGAGCACTCGACGATATGATGTTGTGACGTGGCTTTCCGGTACCCCGGCTTTGGCCTCACCCGACATCGGCCGGTTTGCAATCTGAATTAGATCATCGGACTACGAAGGCCGCTCAAAACCAAATCGTAGACTTCATTCGAATCGAGCTCGATGACCTTGATCTTGTGATTGTTGGTATCAGCGACGTAGATGTGGTTGCCGACCTTCACAAGACCGGCGGGTTCGCTAAACTCGGCGACCGTTGCGTAGCCATTCTTATCGCCCGGTTTCCCAGACCCAGCGACGGTTCTTACCTGCAACGATCCAATGGCGACCGACTTAATCTTATTGTTGTATGAATCAGCGATGTAGATGACATCGTTGTGAACAGTCAGGCCCTGGGGATGCTGGAGCAACGCCTCTTTCCCGACACCGTCGTGATCGCCAAAATCGAACAGCCCCTTGCCGACAAGGGTAACGACCCTTCCTTCTTCGGCAATTGCCGAAACCCGCAGAGCACTGGTTTCGCTATCGATAAAAAAGACGGCATTGTTTGATACTTCAATACCGTAGGGCTGAGCAAGACGCGCCGAGTCCTTGAGATCATCGACGATATCCTCCTCCCCATCACCTGCGAACGGGGTAACAGATCCGTCTGAAATATCCATTGACCACAATTGGTGGAACCCTGCCATTGCGATGTACAGGATTCCATCGTTCAGCGAGAGATCGTAAGGTGAGTTGAGCGGGACGCTGAGCGCATCTCCTCCCTTGTGGCGATACAGCGATTGCTCGCCTGTACCGGCGATCGTACTGGCAGTTCCAGCGACGAGGCCTACCCTGACTATCGTGTGTGTCCCGGCATCGGCAACATAGAGGTTATCGCCATCGATGACCACCCCCTGCGGGTTGTCGAACAATGGTTGGTCGAACTCTTTTTCGACGATCACCTCGTTGTTTTCGTCTTCACGCAGTGGCGATTCACCGTTGCCGATGACGAGTTCGACACCACCTTCGAGATCACTGACGATAAGGCGATGATGATTCGAATCGGAGATGACCAGCCACTCGCGCTCTGCGTCGGCCGTGATCTTCCCCGGAAACAAGAGGGGTGAATCAGATCGAGACTCTGGTCGGAAGGTCAGTGCCCCCCGCTGGAACAGACCAGATGATTCATGCTCTTGGATCATCCCCGCTATCACAGTGTCAAGAGCATCGAGTGGGAATTCACCCTCGTGACGGCCGATAACTTTGCCTGACGGATCGAGAAATATCAGTGTCGGCCATACGCGCACTGCGTAAGATTTCCATATTGCAAAATCCAGATCGTTTACGACAGGATGTTCGATCCCGTACCGGCGTACAGCCTCACGCAGGTTCTCGGACGATTTCTCGGCGTTGAATTTTGCCGAGTGGACACCGACAACTGTCAGGATATCGGCGTACTTCTTCTCCAGCTTCCGCAACTGCGGAAGTACATGCATGCAGTTAATTCAGCAGTATGTCCAGAAATGGAGGATTACCAATCGACCACCCAGATCGGTAAGTGTGAGGGGCGATTCCGTGTTGAACCATTCCAACCCTTCCGGGAACTGTGGTGCGTGGATGGTGCCTTCGTATCGCGTCGCCATTTCATCCCTCGCAATTGCCACAGTTCCTGAGTAATCGTCTTGCTGATTATTTCATGTCAGCCGGACGATGTATCCGTCCAGTTTCACCCAAGAATGTCTTGTGTGGGTAGATTACTTCGACGAGTCGATGAACACTGGCTGGGTCCATGCGCGACCGCCTCTCGACGAGTACACGGTTGCGCGGATATAGCGGTCCAATCGGCTTGGTTTGTAGCCGGGAGAGTTGCTGGTCGATTCGTAGAGCGTAGTGCCGTTCGAACCGGAGAACACTGTCGTGTATTTGGCTTTGGTGCCGTTTGCGTGAGTTTCGACATCGATATCAATCTTGATTTCACGGGTATTCGAAACCATGTCGCCGATCGTAACGCCGGTCGAAGCGTAAAATTCTCCAACTGACAACGCTTCCAAAATATCCTGTTGCGTAAGAGATGCTGATTTCACCTGCACCCATCCTCGACCTGGATTCGAACGATCTACGTGGAATTCACCGGTGTAGTTATGCGAGTCGTCCACGGCCAATCCCCAGACCTGACGACCTCTACTCAGTAGTCGATCCCAGATACCGATGGAACTGGCCTTGCCACCCCCGCCCGAGTTGTGCGTATCAGGATGACCATTGAAGATCTCCATAAACTTGTAGCCTTCAACCTGCATCATCGCGCCATCATCGAACGCCCAGCGAAAGTTCGGGTGATTGATCGAGGCCATGCCACCGGCGGCGATGATTCGATCAACATTCTCACGCATGGCGTCTATGACGTCGGGAGAGTCGGAAGCTTCCACGAGTTCGGTCACTCCGTACCCGTTGACATGGACAGCGTTTCGGGATGTGACTTCCTCACCACGTACAAGCAGCGGCCATCTGGCCTTCTCAGCATCACTACCTTCAAGGATCGTGAGATGATTATGGTCCGAGAGGCAAAGCCAGTCGTAACCATGATCGTGATACCACTCAGCGACGTGTTCAGGCGATTCATCGCCATCGCTGTTGGTCGTGTGAGTGTGAAGGTTGCCTTTGAGCCAGGATTTAGAAGTCATGCCGCGATGTTACAGACCATTTCTGCGGTCTGAGTAGGTGAGGATCGTTGACATCGGACAATCATGACGACAGATTCCGGCGATAACGCAGTCTGATTTGTTTTAGCAGCCTTCACGCGCCAGGCCCTGCACTCCGATACTCGGAGCAGCGTCGGCTGAATACTTGCGCAGTTGAGTGAAATCGGATGAATCATCGAGATTGGCAGGGCGGACATTGGCAAGTTGATGCAGTGGTCAACAGAAAGCCGCCTCGCATTAAACTAACTCGGGGGAATTTCAGCAGACGGAGTGATCAGTCTAGTATCAGGAGTATCAGTTCATGGCAAAACGAAGAGTTCTAATGACCGGCGCCAGTGGATACATAGCGTCATTGATGCTCCCAACGCTGCGCGAACGCTTCGATCTGACTCTCGCCGATGTGTCTAACACTGATCGGGACGGCAACAAGATCGACGGTATTCACCTCGCCGATTTCATCGATCCTGACAGATCGAGGTATGCCCATCTGTTCGAGGGTATCGATTCCGTGATTCATCTTGCTTTCAAGCCTCATTCGCCACGTGGAGTTGAGTTCCAAAAGGCGCCAATTGACCGGTTCGCCAACGAACATGAAAACGTGCAGATGGCAAACAATATCTACCGCTCGGCGTACGATTCAGGTGTGCGTCGACTCGCCGTGGCAAGTTCGAATCATGCCGCTGACTGGTACGAGCACTCGCTGATTCACGAACGAAAAATGGATATGGTCCGTCCCACGGATTTTCCTGTTTCGGACAACTTTTACGGTTGGGCAAAAGCGGCATATGAACTGCTGTCATTTCCGTACGCATGCGGTGCTTTCGGGAGAAAACTCGAAACCGTAATGTTGAGAATCGGTTTCACTCGCCCGATTGTGGCTGCAGACTATCTATCTGACACACCAATGTCCGAGCAGACCAGCGGCGGGCTTGCAGAGTTCAAACGGAATCTCGGTGCGTACATCAGCCCACGCGACATCACCCAGCTATTCACCAAAGCAGTTGAGGCGCCAAATATCGAGAACGAGCACGGTGTGCCGTTCGTGATCGCGTATGGATGCAGTGACAACACTCGAAGGTTCTGGTCGCTCGAATCCGGGAGAAAGTATCTCGACTATCAGCCGCTGGATGACACCGAGGTCATCTACTCAGAAGATATTGCACAACTAATTACTGGAGAAGGGACTAATGTTCGTGGCGGGAAGGTCGGGATTTAACGCCGGGAGTTCGGGTGCGAAGTGGGTGTGATTGTTCGGGGTGAGATGGACGGATTTCGCCAGCTACGGCGTACTTGCGGGGGGGATCCGTACTACGGCTGGGCGGAGTCCGGTGAGGTCCCTCGAATTCCTCGGGAAGTCGGAGTGGCTGTGCGGTGACTTCGGGGTCTGGCGTGCCGTTCGTGAGATCGACTAGTAGAACGAGAACTGGCGTTTGATCATCTTTTCTTTGCCGATTTTGATGACAATCTGCTCATGCAACTCGAAATCCCATTCTCCGATGAAACTGATGGCCGTTCCCCGCTTGCCCATGCGGGCGGTACGTCCGATACGATGGACGTATTCCTCGATGTTCTCGGGCATGTCGTAGTTGATGACATGCGAGATGTTCGGGATATCAAGTCCGCGGGCCGCAAGGTTGGTTGCAACCAGCATCTTCAGGCTCCCGTCCCGGAAGGCATTCATCACACGGTTCCGCTCTGACTGTGACATTCCGCCGTGGATACCTTTTATGGCGAAACCTTCACCAGTGAGACCTTTTGAGAGACGGTCGACGCCAACCTGCATCTTCCTGAAAATCAGAACCTGTGAGCCTTCCTCGATATCATCGAGTATCTCCATGATGCCGTCAGCTTTGTCCTGTGAGGCAACGTCATAGAAAATTTGATCGACTTCGTCGACAGTTTCTATTCCCTTCGAACTCGAAACCAACTGGATCCAGCGCGGATCGTCGAGATATCGGCGAATGAGGCCACGGATGAACCCCGGAATGGTTGCCGAGAAGAGAGCCGTTTGGCGCGTACTCGGGGTGCGCTTGAGAATGAACTCCATATCATCGGCAAACCCGATGTCGAGCATCTCATCAGCTTCGTCCAGCACCGCCATTCGCACATAGCCTAAATCAAGAATTCTGCGGTTCATCAGATCCTTGAGACGTCCGGGGGTCCCGACGACAATCGACATGCCGATTTCAAGCGCTCTGATCTGTTTCGCTATTGGTTCTCCGCCATAAACGGCAACCACACCAATTCCACGTTCCCGACCAATCAGGGACAACTCACGCTGAACCTGCTGCGCAAGTTCTCGGGTTGGGACCAATACCAGACCTTCGACATCCCGCGAATCGGGGTTCACAAGGTTGGTCATTGGAATGCCGAACGCCGCTGTTTTGCCGGATCCGGTCACAGCCTGTGCCACGACATCACGATCGTCGAGCAGCCACGGGATAGACGCTTCCTGAATTTCCGACGGCTTGTTGTAACCCATGTTCAGGATCGAATCCACGATGGACCTGTTTAACTCGAGTCCGCCCCACATTTCCGTCTCGTGCAGTTCCTTGCGATCGGCGGGCTGGGACTGCGGCTCCTGCTCTCGATCACGCCGTCTGGTTGGGCGACCGCGTACCGGTGTTCGTCTGGCTGACGACGCTGTGCCGCTAGCTTCCTGAGAATCGTCCCGGTTCGCGCGGTACTCGCGGTTCACGTATCGATTGTCGTTTCTTGATCGAGATCTATTTTTGTCTTTTATGGGTGAATCTTCCTGTCTGCGATTCACGGGTCGATCGTCACGACGGTCTCGAAAATCTTTGTTTTGCCCGCGATCACTATCACGGTGTCGCCTATTCTCGCCGCCAAGACTTCGTCCACCACGTGAGTTAGCTCTCGCTGGTGTGCTTTCGCGGCGCGGTTCTGGTCGTCGATCTTGCATGCGATCTTCATCTCTTGCGTCACTTCGAGATCGTTCATTGACGCTTCGGTTTTTAGAATCTTCGTCTCGTGAACCTGCCACCTGAGATTGGCGTTTACCACGTTGACGGTCGCCCCGAGGTCCAGTGCTTTGGCTTGTGCGATTTTTTCGCTTGCGGGGTCGTTCCGTTGACGGGTTGGCAGATTTCGAACCGGTAGATTCGGAGGATATTGGAGTGCGGTTGACGGCTTTACGTTCGTTAGTTCGTGGATTCGATTCAGCAGATGTTGATTCGCTGTTTTCGTTGCCGCGACCGATCAGACTTTTCAGTCGGCCTAGAGTGCCCAGTGTTCTGGTGCCCTTCTGATGGTAGGAATTATTGTTGGACTATTTTATTTACTTGATTCTAGTGTACGACTTCACGGAGCAATTACGACACCGACCTAACATCCATGAATGAATCGTTTAAAATCGTTCAACTGCAAACAGGTGGCTTGAGCTTGTTTTTAGCTACGGTTGGCAGCATGAGCAACAGCCTGAACATCTCGCCGACCACAGAATCAGTCGATGTTGGAACCAGTCGACCGCGACGTTGGATCAAAATACTTTCTGGCAACTGGATTCAATATTCGGTTGTAATCGTGCTGGTCACGATAGCTGTCGTGACAATCGGTTTGTTGACCGGAACTGCCATCGCCGTTCTCTCGACAACTCTGCCAGTGATCGCCGTTGCAGTTTGGATACATGTGTATCTGACAGGGCAAGCAACGGGTGTTCGCTCCGAACTGCATAGTGCCAGACAGCAACTTCTCAAAGAGGCGAGTGCAAGCAGAGTTCTTGACGGAATCAAGGCTCTACATTGCAGTGACCCGCTTAGCGCCAACGCCCGGCTGGCAACCGCAGCACGTATGGCTACTGGCTACACGGCTGCCGTTGTTTTTGATCTACGTGACGCACATGGTGTACTTGCTCCATCGACTTGGAGTTACGACGGACAGCTTTCGCACATTAGAAATGAACTCGAACCAGTCGACGCCGATCTGCCCGGCGCGATCGCGGCCAGGCAAGGTTCGGCGATCGTCATTTCAAACATTGACCACGATTCTTTGCATCTGCCGGGATGGGCTGAGCAGTCGGGGTTTGCCGTGGGTATAGTGGCGCCAGTATCACGTGGATTCGACACTGCCGGAGTGGTCTATGTGCTGAGTAAGAACGCCGTGCTGCCGACTCTGAACGAAATTGAACAACTCGAGTTGATCATCAATTTCAGCAACACCGACATGCCGACCGGTGGCCACGACACGCCCGATACTGACAAGCAGCCGTTCCGGGTTGTTGATAAACCCGGCCGGGGAATCAACAGTCCTTCACCCGTTCCGCCAATTCGCATGACCGGATTCGCCCTGAATCCGGAATCGGAACGGATCGAGATGGACGGTACACACGTGTCTCTGTCTCCGACCGAGTTCATGTTGATGCACGCCCTTGCGTCATCGCCCGAGCAACCGGTTTCGCCAGTTGAATTGATGGAGCGCTGTTGGATCCATGGATCGAAACCCGCCGACAACGCGGTCGACGTAGCGATATTCCGGTTACGGAAGAAGCTGAACAGGGCAGGTTCGGGCAAGGAGCTGATCAGAACCGTGAGAGGCAGTGGCTACATGTTCGTCCCACCACAGGTCAATAACGATTCTCCAGCAATAGCCGACTAGCGTGAATTATTTCGATTCGCCAACAAGCCCGTAGCCATCGTTAAAAGTGAACACCGCACCGAGGCGTTTGGTGCGGTGCTCACATCTGCCGGTCACGCGACCGGGTCCGCCAGCAAATGTGGTACTAAACAGCTTTCGCCAACTAGCCAGTTGGTAGCAATATGGGACCTCGTGTACGCTTCGGCAGCGGAGTATCGAATATCGAGGCGACTTGTGGCACGTTGCGAATTGGTGTCTGCATTGTCGGAATTGTTTTGTTTGGGATGTCCTGTTCGTACGTAATTCCGGCAAGAACCAGCGTTACTTTGATCTTTGAACCCGAACCTATCAGTCGTTCGGTGGAGACATGAACCTGAGCCTCAAGCCCGATCAGCGTGCGTACTTGCATTACTGCTTCTTCCACCTGCCCGGGTGACAGTCCGATTCCACCCTCGACGTGGATGATGGCAGTGTTCAGGCTTGCGAGGCAATCCTTCGTGGAAGCGAAGGCATTCGCCACTGCCGTTCTGCCGGCATGCAGGTCATACGCCGTTCCTTTGATTACCGCCGACTCGCCTGCCTGTTCGAGCGAGCGTCGCACCGCATCTTCTCTGTGCGAAAAAGAACCAAGCACAGCAGAAATCGCTCGAACGGTGCTGACTAACTTCTCGTCTGATTCCTGGAACGCGTTGCTCAACGAAGTACCTACCGCACTCACGCTTAGCAGGTCATTGTTGTTCATCGTAATAACAACGTCGGCCGATTGTTCGAGTTGCTCGTGAGCATCCAACGCCAATTGATTGCGGAAGCGACCTTCGAATTCGAATGGCATGTTGACTAGCGCAATTGTGAGCGCACCTGATCTCCGCGCGATATCGGCCACCCGGGGTGACAACCCCGAACCTGTGCCCCGCCCAAGTCCGGCGAGGATGATGACAACATCGGCTTCATCGACGAACTGTTCCACATGGGATTCAGATTCAAGGAACTTGTTCAATGCCGTCTCGATGTTCCCACCGCTGCCAAGGCCTTCACCTATCGTCAAAGTAGCAACGCTGCCGAAGAGAGCCTGTGTTGCGGAACCTGTGTCGATTCCGAGCATCTTTGGAGCGTTAGAAGTACGCTCAACCAGTCGGTGCAGGGAAGAGCATCCCGCGCCTCCGATACCAATTACTCGAATGTCAGACCTCGTGGCATGGGCCGACTCGCGTATTTTCATCATCAGATCCAACCTTGTTCGTTTCGGGACGGAGTGAAATCGTTGATCCGTTCCTGTCCGGACATATAAATTAGCACAGCTGTTCTGTTTAGTGAAAGTATTTCAGAACGTATATTCCGAACGCTTGTGCTTATTCACCTGTTTGCAGGTAGCTGGCAGTCTGGTTGTGAGTTCGAGCCGATTTGATTGATGATCTTGTTCCAACTACCGCAAAGATGTTCATGCCCACATTAATCGAAATACCAGAAGATTCTCCTGCGTTCACGAACTTCAAAAATGGGAACGAGACGGAACAGACGTACTTCCTCAAATGGGTGGCATGGAAGTGGCTCTGGGAGGTAGCCGGATGCCGAACGATCGGCTTTGAAGTGAGACTTGAGGGTCCATTCGGGAGAATCGCAGACGTGGTCGGACTTGGACCGGAAAATCGGGTTTACCTCATCGAGGTGAAGTCGAGTCGTGCAGATCTGCGCCGGGACGACAACACCGAGCGAGTTCGTTCGAAACTGAGCCGAAAGGTACAGTCACTTCGCGAGGCTGAAGTATTGACCAAAAGTGTTTTAGCCAGATCGCGGGCAATCAGGGATAACGAAGTGAAGACGCGAGCGGTCGCGACTGCCGAATCTGATGTCAGGATGATCGCTCGAAAGACTGAATCGACAGAAAAACGAATCAAAACTCTTTCGACAAAGTTCCACGACCCGGCATATCTAAGATGCGCCGACTATCACTACATCATGGCTCCACACCGATTGATTCGAACCACAGAACTGCCCGATCAGTGGGGACTACTGAACGAGCGCATGGCTACTGTGATCAAAGCTCCGCTTAAACAGGTCAAGAGAGTCACGCAGCATGTGCTACGGGCCATCGCTCGTGCAAACACCCGTGACCTTATGAAGGCTTGCGATATTCACGTTCAGCCAACATCTTAGCGCTGCACCCGATCCTGAGACAGTTCTACTAGAGAATTTTCCGCAGACGTTCGATAGCCTCTTTAAGGTTCTCTTGCGAATTTGCGAACGATATTCTGATGTAGCCGTCACCGAATTGACCAAACGCCGTTCCTGCCAACAATGCAACTCCAGCCTCGTACATTGCCTTCTCGGCGAACTCTTGCGAACTCAGACCCGTTCCCGTTATATTCGGGAATGCGTAGAAAGCGCCTTTGGGTGTTGGGCAGGTAACTCCAGGGAGTGAGTTGAGACCTTCAACCACGAGATCGCGTCGCTTCGTGAACTCCTCCATCATGGCACCCACAGAATCCTGTGGTCCTTCCAGTGCTGCAATCGCCGCCATCTGGCTAAAAACTGAAGTGCAGGAAACGCTGTTCGTCATCAGCCGAGTAACTGGCTCTACAAGGAACTCTGGAAATATTCCGTAACCGAGACGCCAGCCTGTCATGGCATAGCTCTTTGAGAATCCGTCCAGAATCACTGTTCGTTCCCGCATACCGGGAAATTTCGTAATTGATACATGTTTCTGGTCGCCGTAATACATGTCTTTGTAGATCTCATCGGCCATAACGGTTATGTCGTTCTCGACAGCCATCTGTGCGATCTGCTTGAGGTCTGACTCTGGAATCACGCTACCGCACGGATTGTTCGGCGAGTTGACAATCATTAGCTTTGTACGGGGTGTAATCAGCGAGCGAAGCTTGTCGATATCGGCGTTGTAGCCGGTCTCTTCGTTTAACTGCATGGGAACGGCAGTGCCACCCATGTAGTTGATCATCGACTCGTAAATCGGGAATCCGGGATTCGGGTAAATAACCTCGTCGCCCTCTTCGACAAGAGCCATGATCGTGAAGAACATCACCGGTTTGCCACCGGGAGTTACAACCACGCTACCCGGCGACACCTCGTATCCCTGTCGCTCGGTCTGGTGCTTTGCGATAGCTTCACGCAGTTCCAGTTGACCGGCTGAGGCTCCGTAATGGGTAAAGCCGTCATCCAGGGCCTGCTTGGCGGCGTCTCGTATGTGCTCAGGGGTGTCGAAATCCGGTTCCCCGATTTCGAGGTGGATGATTGATTTACCCTGTCGTTCCAGTTCTTTGGCTTTGGCGAGGGTTTCGAACGCTGTTTCGGTACCCAGATTTGCCTGTCGGGATGCGAGCTCTGTCAATGTGGCGTGGCCTATTCAACTATGTCGATCAAGAGCCAATGCGAATCTAAACCTCGATGATCGCTGTCACCAGTCGATCTCGGGCGCTTTCGAATTCGCAACAAGGTAAAAATTTTCTTCCAGCGCCGTTGGCATGTCAACATCTGATGAGACAATGCCAGTGCGAGTGTGGCTTAGTATATTCATCCGTTGGGACCTCGTAGTTAAATCTCACCACTGACAGTCGGCAATTCGGAGTTGAAGAATTCAATGGCACAGCTGAAAAAGAACCGTATGAAGAGCCTTATCAAATCGGGAAATCCGGCATATGGGGTATCCGTTCAGTTCGCTTCGGCGGAAATTGTGGAGATGATCGGTGAACTCGGATTCGACTGGGTCATGCTCGATGCCGAGCATGGATCGATATCGCCCGACAATATCGGCCCAATGATTATGGCTGCCGAAATTCGTGGTATTACCCCGATTGTCCGACCTGAATCGAACGATCCTGCCGTTATAAACAAATATCTTGATCGCGGTGCGATGGGCGTACAGGTGCCACATGTGAATACAGCCGAAGAGGCACGTGCAGTGGTTGAAGCATGCCTGTACCACCCGGGTGGGATGCGCGGCCTTGGCGGAGGACGAATGGCGGATTTCGGTTGGGGCTCCCCTACTTCTGAATATGTAGAGGACGCAAACAGAGAGATGCTTGTCTGTGTTCAGATCGAGGACATTGCTGCGGTCGACAACCTCGACGAAATTCTTGCGGTGCCCGACATCGATGTGTTCTTCATCGGGCCGACCGACCTCGCGCAGTCGATGGGACATCCCGGCGACAACGGGCATCCTGAAGTTCAGAGAGTCGTCAGGGAAACCTTCGAGCGAATTCATGCGGCCGGACATGCATCAGGAACACCCGGAGCAGCAGAGCAGGCGTTGAAGAACACTCAGGCCGGAATTCTGTACCACTACACCCACGTTCCAACATTCATGAGTACCTACGGTCGCCAATTCATGGAGACTGTTGGCCGCATCTAAGGGTTTCCAAGGGTGGCCGAAGTAGAATTTTGGAACAGATCGAAGTGACAATGGATTACGTGGCATGGGCAGAGTGGTACGACATTTTCTATGCTGCCGCCGACCCCGGTGATATCGAGTTTTATCACGGGCTGTGTCGTGCGTCGGGTGGTCCGATTCTGGAGATCGGTGTCGGTACCGGTCGCATTGCGCTTCCACTTGCACGCGAGGGTATGGAGATAGTCGGTATCGACCTGTTCGAGTCGATGCTCAAAGTCGCCCAGCAAAACGCCATGGAAGCGGCACCACTTCAAGGAAGCCTGCGCCTAATTCAGGCGGACATGCGGAACTTCGACCTTAGACGCAAATTTCCTGTTGTGATAATCCCGGCGCGAACACTGCTGTTGGCAACTTCGGAGGAGGAACAGCTTCAGACACTATGTCGCGCCGCCCAGCATCTGGCTCCAGACGGAACGATGGCGTTCAACCTGTTCTACCCCGATCCAGCAATGCTGGCTGACGATCCGGATGAGGAGTTCTTGCTGGAAATCGTCGAAAAGCCCGACGGTGGCCGATACGTGTTGACAGCGAAGAACCACTTCGATCTCGATTCTCAGATAAACAATGGAGTGCAGATCGCTGAAGAGCTTGATCCGAGCGGCAATGTCCTGCGCCGGCAGGAACTCGCGGTCGTAGTCCGCTACCTCTATCCCGAGCAGATCCTATCGATGTGTGATCGGGTCGGACTTGAAGTGATCGAGATGTGGGGTGATTTCGAGGCTGCGGAACTCGATGAAGATAGCGATGAAATCGTGGTGTTGGCTCGCCACATGGACGCGGCTCGCTAAGCACAATTTTGGGAGGCGGGAGTAGTTCGTGCAATCGCGCGACCGATCTCGCCGAGCAGGCATGATGTTTGCGCCGAGGTCGCTCTACTTCGCTTCGCTGCGATCGGGAAGTCGTGTGGTCGGCATCAGAAGTTTGCTGTAGTGGCACTAACCTGAATTAGAATCCGGCGGTTTTGTCGCAGATGTTTTCGAGTGGCTCGCCTGCTGCAAACAGGCGCAGATTTGCCTTGAAGGCCTGTCGGCGCATCTCGTATAACTCGGGAGTCAGCGCCGATGAGTGAGGCGTCAGTATTACGTTCGGTAAAGTCCATAGACGCGAATCGTCTTCAAGTGGCTCGATTGCCGTGGCGTCGAGTGCTGCACCAGCGAGGTGCCCTGACTCGAGTGCATCACACAACGCGTTTTCATCGACGATCTCACCTCTTGAGATCACGATGATGTAGCTGCCTTCGGGCATCATTGCGATACGGCGGGCATCGATCGAATTCCGTGTCGTGTCGAGCACGGGCGCGGCGATCACGAGGAAGTCTGACACCCGAGCCAGATCATCTAGCTGATCAAGGTCCCAACACTCCTTGATACTCGCAGGAACGTTCGCGGGTGCCGGGTCGATTGCATATATCGTCGTTCCAAACGCGGCGACTCGCTCAGCTACTGCCCTGCCAATCGCACCCAGGCCGAAGATACCAACCGTGGTTCCGGTGATCTCGGTAATCCGAGATGCGTACTTATCAGTGTTCCAGAGTTTTTTCTGGCGATCTTCGAAGGCTTCTTGAAAACGGTGAGTCAGTCCAACCATCGCACCAACGACGTGGTCACCCATCGATGTGACATGAGTTCCCGGTGCGTTCGTGATCGGTACGTCCGAATCGACAATATTCTGATAGACGACGATTTTGTCGATACCCATTCCCGGGCAGGCTATCCATCTGAGCTGCTGCGCCGCGGCGAAGGCATCACCACTTGGCCATCCGAAAAAGACATCAGCATCGCGGATTACTTCCACATGATCGGCCGCATCGTAGGCCACAACGAAATCGATCTCCGGGAATGAATTGATTAGTTCATCGGCATATTGCGTACCAACGTGGTCGGTTCCGATCACAACTTTAATTTCCGCCATCATTGAACTCCGCGTGTTGTCTAGCAAGTGCGCATGGTGTCACAACAGGCATAATGCGCCAATGGTTTCAGAAGTAAAAAAGTTTGCAAAGCAATGATCCCAGCGACCAGGTTTGAACCCGGCGATCACATTGTCCTGCGTAATGTGTTTAGGGATCGCGTCCAGACGGTGTTCCCTTCGATCGTTGTTGCCGATACTCCAGAGTTGGTCGTAACGTGGATTCCACTGGGAACCCCTGTGATGAACGGCGTCACCGATACGGCGGTTTCAAACGATGGCAGGAAAGGTCATTTGAGTATTGAGAGCATGGTCACAAAATCGTGGACGATGGCGCAAAGAAACTGGCACACTGCAGGTACTTTGCGAATCAAGAACCCGCGCCTGATGTGGTCGCTGTGGGTCTTCTGGGAGCCAGAGATGACTGATCTACGCGGCTGGTATATCAACGTCGACGCTCCATACAAAAGGACTCGATTCGGTTTCGATACGTGGGACATGTTTCTTGATGTTTTCGTGCAGCCCGACCGCACATTGTGGCGCTACAAAGATGAGGATGAATTCGCTGACGCAACCGAAGCGGGTATATTCACCGAATATGAGGCAGAGAAAGTTCTTGTCACTGCCGCGCAGGCTCTCGAGATCGTGAAGTCCAATCGCCCTCCTTTTGACAATGTCTGGGCAAAATGGCGACCGGACATCCTCTGGGACATCCCACAGCTTCCTGACGATTGGGAAGAGGTTTAGGTTGAGTAGGTAGGCTCTTCAATCAGGCAACTGTCATCGCTGATTTAGCGTCAGCCACGACCGCGGTAGAATTCGGGTATGCCAAACACCGAAGGTAGATTCGAAATCGAGGCCAGCTTTCAACCCACGGGGGATCAACCTGCAGCTATTCGCGCGCTCGCTGGCGGATTAAACGAAAATCTGCATCACCAGACACTCCTCGGTGTAACGGGTTCTGGCAAGACCTTCACGATGGCGAAGATCATCGAGGAAGTGCAGCGACCTACCCTCGTAATTGCGCATAACAAGACACTTGCGGCTCAGCTCTCGTCGGAGTTTCAGGATTTCTTCCCACGCAATTCGGTGCAGTACTTCGTCAGCTACTACGACTACTACCAGCCCGAGGCCTACATACCTCAGTCCGACACTTACATTGAGAAAGAGTCTGATGTAAACGAGGAGATTGACCGGCTACGCCACGCAGCCACACGCGCCCTGCTCACACGGCGAGACACCCTGATTGTCGCAAGTGTGTCGTGTATCTATGGTTTGGGATCTCCTGAAGAATACCGTTCGGTTGTGTTGAGTCTGCGAAAAGGCGAGGAGCCCGGTCTACGTAAAGTCGTTCGCAAGCTCATAGACATGTACTACGAGCGAAACGACATGGAGATGGTTCGCGGTCGTTTTCGTCTTCGTGGCGACACGCTGGAAATCATGCCAGCGTATGAAGAACTGGCAGTGCGTGTGCAGTTCTTCGGCGACGAAATCGAGCGGATCATCGAGCTCGATCCTCTTACCGGCGAAGTCCTCGCTGAACTCGATCACATCGATATCTTTCCCGGCAAACATTTCGTTACACCGGAAGACGAGTTCAAAGAGGCGCTCAAGGACATCGAGGACGAGCTTGGTGGACGTCTCGACATGCTTCGGTCCGATGGCAAATTGCTGGAAGCACAACGCCTTGAGCAACGTACAAATTTCGATCTCGAAATGCTGAAGGAGACTGGCTCTTGCCCCGGCATTGAGAACTATTCTCGTCCTCTGGGCCGCCGTCCCGCGGGATCAGCACCGTGGACCCTGCTGGATTACTTCCCGGACGATTTCCTGATATTCATCGATGAGTCGCACATTACTCTGCCCCAGATCAACGGCATGTATAAGGGCGATCTGGCTCGGAAGACCAGCCTTGTCGACTACGGTTTCCGGCTGCCTTCCGCAATAGACAACCGACCTCTTGCATTTGAAGAGTTTGAGGAGCGGGTCAACCAGATCATCTACGTTTCGGCAACACCGGGACCGTACGAGTCAGCGCACGAAGAGCAGCGTGTCGAGCAGGTGATCCGGCCTACGGGTCTGATTGACCCTGAGATCATCCTTGAGCCGACCGAGGGGCAGATCGACAATCTTCTTGAGCGGATCCGAGACACGACCGCCAAACACGAGCGTGTACTGGTGACGACCCTCACCAAGCGCATGGCAGAGGAACTCTCTGACTATCTCCGCGAGTTGGGGATTCGGGTGCAGTACTTGCATTCTGAAATCCAGACGATGGAACGGACTGAGATCCTGCGCGACCTGCGACTTGGCGTGTACGACGTCGTGGTTGGAATTAACCTGCTCCGTGAGGGACTCGATCTACCCGAGGTCTCGCTCGTCGCAATTCTCGATGCCGATAAAGAGGGTTATCTGCGGTCGAGCACCTCGCTCGTCCAGACCATCGGTCGAGCCGCCCGACACGTCGAGGGCAAGGTTGTGATGTACGCCGATAAAGTAACCGCTTCGATGAAGTTCGCCATCGACGAAACGCAAAGACGCCGCGAGATTCAGACAGCGCACAATGACGCCAACTCGATCACACCGATGTCCATCGTCAAAGAAGTCCGCGACATCACGACACGAGTACGACAGGTCGCAGAAACCAAGACGCCATATATCACTCCGGCTGCGCTGCCCAAGAACGATCTCGTTCGCCTTGTGAAAGATCTTGAGCGCCAGATGAAGAAGGCTGCCCGAGATCTGGAATTTGAGAAGGCTGCATTGCTACGAGATCAGGTAGTTGATCTTCGTAAGGTGCTGGTCGACCTGGGTGACTCGGACAACTCGGCCGATCCAGAACCCGAAAGGTCTGTCGACCTCGCACCAGCAGTTGAAGACGGCGTACCTGAGGAACTGGTCGGCGCTGATTAGCTGGCAAGCGACTTACTATCGCCAGCACATGTTGCCTGATTGAATTCCAGTGTGGATGCGAAGAACTGGGGAATCGACTGATATCGTCTGCGCCTGTTGCGTTCTTCGGAGGCGGAATCTCTGTCTCGGTCAAGTTTAATCTGTACCGTCTCACCTTGATGTTGGGCGTTGCCACATCTCGTTCCAGAACATTCGCATGGTGTGTGAGATTCGCTGAAGACAGGGAATCGGATTGGCTTAATAGTCTTCAGAAGGCCTTCACGTCCGTTGAGAAAGTACGAAACGAAGATCCATCCTAAAAATTTTCCTGATTCCTCACGCCAACAATTCCTTACCTCTCTGGTAGACTAAACACACCTTCAATTTGATCTTGATTTGGTGGCCGTGTCGAACTTACCCTTCCATGGCTCACGGAGACTGCAATGGCTGAAACTGAAGTACTGGAACAGGCAACAGTCATAGAGGCGTTACGCGACGTATACGATCCGGAGATACCGGTGAATGTCGTTGATCTCGGGCTGATATACACCGTCGAAGTCGCGGATGGCGATGTACACGTCGAGATGACCTTAACGGCTCCTGGCTGTGGAATGGGCCCATACATCGCCCAGCAGGCCGAGTGGCGGATTGCAGAGATCGACGACGTTGAAGACGTGCAGGTCGATGTCGTATTCGATCCTCCCTGGACACCAGATATGATTACCGAGGACGGCAAACGTCTTCTCGGTATCGACTAGCCAACTAATCACTCAATTAATCACAGTCGTACGGTGTGTCGCGGCTGAAAGCATCAACGAACAAAAATGTCGTCACCTCGAAAACTGACCCCACAAGAAGAAGCGCGTCTCGCACAGGTACGAGCAAATTTTCAGGAACGGCGACGCGTTTCCGAGTCTCTCGAAGGCATCGGAACCCGGATTGGGGTCTATTCCGGGAAGGGCGGAGTCGGCAAAACAACTGTCGCTACCAATCTGGCGGTGACTCTCGCAGCCCAGAACAAAGACGTCGCACTATTCGACTGTGACATCGATTGCCCGAACGTTACGCGTGTGCTTCGCATCTCAGAGAGCCCTGTTCAGAACGGCGAAAAGCTCGTACCCCCCGCTCGATTCGGTGTGAAGGTCATGTCGATGGCATTCTTCCAGGAAAATGAAGATGAAGCCATCGTCTGGCGTGGACCGATGATTCACAACGCAATAAACCAGTTCCTCCACTCCACGGAGTGGGGTGATCCTGACTACATGATCGTCGACCTGCCCCCCGGCACGTCAGATGCGCCATTGACGGTGATGCAGACGCTTAACCTTGATGGCTTCGTGATCGTCACAACACCACACGAGTTGGCAGTTCTGGATGCCAAACGTTCGATCAACATGATTAAAAAGATGAATCTGAACGTATATGGAGTGGTTGAAAACCTGTCAGGTGGTGTCTTTGGCACCGGCGGTGGCAAGGCGCTTGCAGAGGAAATGGACCTGCCATTTCTGGGTGCGACCGACATGCGGGCCGACTACATGAACTCCCAGAAGCCTGCCGCTCTGGAATCGGATGATGTGGCAGCTGAATACGCCTCGATCGCCGCGGCGCTCGATATCCAGATCGAAGCAGGGAAATCTAAGTAACCGCTAAACCCGGCAATCTCGGTTTTCGGGTGGTCTGTTCTCTGCGAAAACCCTTAGATAAGGATCTCCGCGTTAAATCGCGTCTGGCACGCGCCGCATTCATAGGTGTAGCC
>JAJRZP010000073.1 GCA_024275195.1 Chloroflexota bacterium
CGCCCCGCTGATCGGTGGCGGTGTGGCAATGCTTGCCGCAGGTATGATTGCAACTGCGATGGCCGGAAGAGAAGGACGTTTTCTGCCTCTCATACTGACCCTCTTCACGTACATGATATTAATGCCGGTTTCGGTGGGACTCCTGCTCCCGGCGAACCTGTTCCTGCTAGATGTAACTGGACTGTCGGTCGCTGACCTGTCGGTCGGCGAGGCTCTTGCATCGTGGATTTTCGGTACACCGTTCTTCGTGCTTACCTACACGTTGACAGGGTTGAAACAGGCCTTTTGGGCCGGCGCTGGCGCTGTTTTGATCGGTGGAATTGTGTTCAGATTTCTGGGCCCGAACAGCGAAACGTTCAGCCTGATTAGAACATCGGCCGCGACAAGCACAGCAGGGTTGATCATCGTTCTGATCATCGTGTTTGGGCCACTCGGGATATTCGAGTTGCTATTCGATCAGTTCTGAATCTTGTAGGTTCTGCCGGTGAATCCGCCTAACCATCGAGAATATCGGCAAGAGCGATGCACGTCTCGATCGACTGTTCACAGAGCATAACCGTGTTGCCGACTACTGCGAATGCCTGATACTTGGTAACTGCCGTTGATCCCGCACCGCGGTTGCTGGCACCGTACTGTCCACCTTCTCGAAAGCTCTGATCGATCGCCGAGGATGCATTTTCGAAACCAGCCGTCTTTGCTATTTCGTGCGACGGATAGAATCGAATTTCAATGTTTTTCGAATTGAAGAACCCGTACCAGATGTCGGTTGCCTCGGGAACTGTTTCTGTGTCGTACTGCTTCGACTTCTTCCAACCAGCGGCAACGTAGTCATCGAAGGTTAGCGATTTATTAGGGCTGAAGATTCGTGATACTTCGTTAAGCGCGTCATCCACCTCAGGCGCAGGCGCCGCGGCCCCCTCGTCTGTAGAGCCACAGGCGACAGCCAATGACAACGCTGCGGTGATGAGAACCAACAGAAACCATCGCGAATTCTTCAGTTGAGTTATATGGTGTGTGGGAATCGACATGGTTAAGGACCTCGTAGATCGTGGTGAGACTGCGTGCTCAGTTTCTGCCGATGAGATTACCAACTACACATGAATCCGACAATGTTTCAAGCGATTCGAGTATGCCCGATCTACAGTAGCTACTCACAACTCCACGATTAAGTTCGTATGTCGGAACTGGCACTGTCGTTACGAATATTGGATGGAGTGCGATCGAGTTGACGTGTTGATCTGATCAGATCTCGTGAGAGAATCTATATTGTTCCATCGCACAACGGTCTGGAAATAGACATGGGTGTGCGGACATCGTGGGCCCGTAGCTCAGTCGGTTAGAGCAGTTGACTCATAATCAATTGGTCGGGGGTTCAAGTCCCTCCGGGCCCACCACTTTCGCTACTTTGTGCTTGAGTGTGAACCCAACCGGTCACAACTCTGTCCAGCAAGCCTCGACCATGATTAGCCTGTAGATATCAGATGATCTGGTTTGCCCTCAATCTCACTCACGTCGTCGATAACTCCGGGCATCCGAGGAATCATCACGTAGGTCGTGTCGCCCCGGAAGCATGATGACTCTCGATACCATCACCGGTGTCACGCAGTAGCAGTAAAGCATTGCAATGGCTCTGCTTTCTGGCCTCAAAGTGATAACGTGCGTCCGCTGATGTCGAAACGTCCACGGTGTGGAGCATATTGCTGCACGTCACCGATAATTGCCCCTTTTAGCGACCTACAAAAATCAGGAGCTTAGGTTTGTCTCATCCACTGTTTGATCTATCCGGGCGTGTGGCTATGGTTTCAGGTGCTGCCAGCGGGATGGGTCGCCAGATGGCCATAGGATTTGCCGAGGCAGGGGGCTGACGTTGTCCTTGCCGATATTGATCTGAAAGGCACTGAGACGACTGCTGGTGAAATCGAGTTACTCGGGCGCCGCGGCTTGCCCGTCGAGTGCGATGTCTCAGATATAGAGCAGGTCAAGGCACTGTATCGAACGATCGATAGTAATTTCGATCGAATCGACATCGTCGGTAACGTTGCTGGTGAGGGACTTACAGGGCGACCCGAAGAGCTACCCCTTGAGAAACTACAGGAAGTGCTCCGAAACCTTGTTGTTGGTCGTTTTGCTTCATGTCAGGAGGCTGGACGGCGAATGCTCAAGCAGGGCAGGGGCTCGATAATAAATTTCGGCTCAATCGGCGGTTGGAACTCGCTTGGTCGAGGTCACACAGCCTACGGAATGGCGATGGGGGCTGGTATTCAGATGACACGTGAGTTGTCGACTGAGTGGGCGTCACGAGGGGTTCGTGTGAACGCGATTCTCCCTGCACAGGTGTGGAATCAAGACTTGCGGAAACGAATCGCCGCGGTACCTGAACTTGAAGATACTTTCATGGGCGGAATCCCAATGGGCCGGCTCGGAAATCCAGAGGAGATAAAAGGCCCGGCAATATTCCTAGCTTCCAATGCTTCAAGCTTCGTCACGGGCGCGATATTACCGATGGACGGCGGAAATCTGGCTCTGAACGCAGGTGGTACGTATCCGGGAAGCCCGAGAGCGTACGCTTAGCCCCTGAACCAGTAGGAGGTCACGCAGGTGCAACTATTTTTCGACGACTTCTAGATTGCGTTCCATCTGAAGGCGAACCATCCGGATCTCTTCGTATGAATACTCGTCCCCCAACTCTTCTTTGGCAGGCGCGAGATAGCCGCTGCTGTCTGAGCGTAGTGCCGACTCTATAACGCTGATTCGGTCGGGCGCAGGCAGCAATTGATCGATATTGAACCCGGGGTCGGCGCGACAGATCTTCTCGAGATGAGTAACGATCGTTTTCTTGGAGTATCCGCGTTCACTGGCGATCTCATCGATGGTGAATCCATCTGTATGTAGTCGCCTTGTTTCGTTGAGACTCCGGCTCAAGGTCGTACGTCCGTTTGAAGAAACTTTTCTCGAAGACTTCCTTCGTTTCGTACGGTGTGGCACTGAACGGGCTCGCGGTGAAAGGTCGTGTTGGTCGCAATACTCAGCTATCAACGATATGAATCTGTCACCAAACTGCTCAAGTTTCGTCGTGCCGACTCCTGAAATCGAACTGAATGCATCGAGCGAATTTGGCATGTAGCAAGCCATTTCCCGCAAGGCTACATCACCGAATATCACATAGGCGGGAACGTCTCGCTCGTCTGCAATATTCTTCCTGAGAGACCGCAGGGCAGCAAATAGCCCTCGATCAAAATCGAGGTCTTTGCTCTTCAGTCGATCATCCAGCGCGATATCGGTTGCAGTCATACGTACCTGCGGGATTCGAGACAACGTCAGCGACTCTTGCCCGTTGAGGAATGCTCTACCAACTGGTGTAACCGATAGAGTTCTGTACTCCCCCGTTGAGACGGTGATGTGCCCCTCGTCTTGAAGCAGTCCGAAGATCTCCCTTAGCTCGTCAACTGCGTGATCTGAAGCAACTCCGTGTACTGACAGTTGATCGTGCCCAAGCTCTCGAACTCTTTTGGCTCGTGACCCTCGAAGTACATCGGCGACATGACGGGCTCCAAGCCGTTCACCGGTTCGAATAATCGCCGAAAGTATCTTTTGTGCGATCTCCGTGGCGTCGAATACTTCCTTATCCACGACACACACGTCACACCCACTACAACCACCACGATCGGACGATATATTGGAGCCGTCCACGCTTTCTGGTTCAAACGACTCCCCGAAGTATTTCAGCATGAACTGACGTCGGCACGTTCGAAGCTCGCTGTACTCGACCATCGCCGAGAGTTTGTCCGATGCGAGCTGCCGTTCAACAGAATCCTCGATCTGATTTACAAAGAAGTCCTGCCTGTTCCTGTCGCCGAACGAGTAAAACAGTACACATTCGCTTGGGAGCCCATCACGACCGGCACGTCCCGTCTCCTGATAGTAGCCCTCCAGCGATTTCGACAGGCTGTAGTGAACAACGAGCCGGACATCGGGTTTGTCGATGCCCATCCCGAACGCAATTGTGGCAACGATCACCGAAGTTTCGTCCCTGATGAAACGATCCTGTGTCGTTCGGCGAAGGACGTTGTCCAGACCTGCGTGGTACGGCGCGGCGGCGATGCCCTGATCTACCAGATCGGCAGCGATGCTCTCGGTCTCCTTACGCGAAAAACAGTAGATGATTACCGAATCATCGTTGTATCGCGTAACAAGTTCGAGCAACGATTCCCGAGCCCCCTGCCTGGGTCGTACCGAATATGACAGATTGGGTCGGTTGAAGCTGGAGACGAATAATTGACCCTGTTCGAGCCGGAGTTGCTCTGCGATGTCACGTCGAACCTCTTCCGTGGCCGTCGCTGTAAGTGCAATAACCGGGATGTCGGGCAGGTTCTGACGAAGGCTTTTGAGATTGCGGTAATCAGGACGAAAATCGTGTCCCCACTCCGAGATACAGTGTGCTTCATCGATTGCTATCAGACGGGGTGCGGTCATCTTTAGAAAATTCCGAAACCGTACGGTACCGAGTCGCTCAGGCGTGACGTAGAGAATTTTCAGATCAGCAGACGCCACTCCGGAAAGTACAGATTCGTTCTCCTCTGGAGAGAGGGTGCTGTTCACAAACGCTGCCGGTATTCCGTTGGCTTTAAGTGCATCGACCTGATCTTTCATTAAAGCGATCAGCGGAGAGACGACCATCGTGTATCCGTCACTGCAAAGCGCTGGGAGTTGATAGCACAACGATTTCCCCGCGCCTGTTGGCATTAGTACCAGCGAATCGTTGCCGGACATGACATTTGCAACTATCTCCTCCTGCATGGGAAGGAAACGGTCGTGGCCGAATCGGGCTCTCAGAACTTCGAGAAGGTCGATGTTGTTGGTCATAGTTACTGTCGACGCTTTGCTCCGCCGGAATTCATTACTACTTCAGTATGTGAGACAGTCGATCAAACGAGCTTCCGATTGTGAAGTATTTCGATTGTCTTCCCAAAATCTCGATGGCACAGATTCAGGCGTCCTCCCAGGAGGGACGAACCACCAGCAGTGTGAAGCACACCCGCTAGAATATGCCACTAGGATTTAGACTGGATCAGCAGATATTTCAGTACGGAGATGCTCGTTGCCAAGAATTCTTATAGCAGGAATCGCTCAGGAAATTTCGTCCTTCAATCCGGTTTCAACGGAATACGAACTGTTCTCCATCCAACGTGGAACAGAGGTTCTCGAGATGAATCGAGGAACCACTACCGCAATTGCGGGTGCGCTGGCGCTATTTGAGGCGCACGAGGATGTTGAGGTTGTAACCACATTCGCCGCGAAGGCGGTCAGTGCGGGACCAATGTCGGCTGACTGCTGGAGCCAGCTATCGACCGAATTTCTCGATTCATTGAAACCGCACGTCGGGAAAGTTGATGCGATCTATCTTTCGCTTCACGGGTCCATGGGAGGCGAGACCGATCTCGACCCCGAAGGCTGGGTGCTTGAGCAGACTAGATTGCTGTTCGGAGATAACGTTCCGATCGTATTTTCCCTCGATCTCCATGGAATCTTAACCGCGAAGATGCTCCATCACGGCAACGCGGTCACGGCATATCACACCTATCCTCACGTCGATCTGCACGACACGGGAAAACGGGCTGCCTCGCTGCTGTTGAAGATAGTCGACGGGGCAGAACCGGTCATCGCCAGAGTGCGAGTTCCAGCTATTGTTCGTGGCGATGAATTGAAGACAGATACCGGTTGTTTCGGAGAGCAGATCCGCCAAATCAAAGAGCTTGAAGCTAGCGAAAAGATTCTCGCCGGCGGGTTTCTGATCGGCAACCCGTTCACTGACGTACCCGAACTGTGCTGTCAGGCGTTTGTCGTAACCGATGGTGATCAACAGAGAGCCGAGAATATCGCCCTCGAATTGGCGTCAGAATTCTGGGCGAATCGTGAATTGATGCAGTCAGATCTGGTTCCGCTCGAAGAGGCGGTGTCGAAAGCCGCAACGATGAACGGCCCTGTCATCTTCACCGACGCCGCCGACGCGCCGTCATCTGGCTCTCCGGGAGATTCAAACTCGATCATCTCAGAGATGTTTCACACGGAATATCCGAACTCTGTCCTCGCAGCAGTGACCGACGCCGAGGTCGTGAAACTGGCAGTAGCAGCAGGTGTAGGCGGTAAATTCCGAGCCAGCATCGGAGGGTCGCTCGATCCACGATTCACACCGCTGGAACTGGATTTCAAGGTGAAGCTCCTTTCTGACGGAAACTACATCCTGGAATCCTGGGGCGTGCCACAGAATTCGGGGATTACAGCCGTGCTGACGAGTGGAGTATTCACTCTGGTGGTGACATCGCGCCCTGTCAGCCAGTTCGACCGGTCGCTATTTCTTGGACACGGAATTGACCCGTCGAGGTATCACTCGATTATCGTGAAGTCACCCCACTGCCAGCCACAATTCTTCGATGAATGGTCGGAACACAACTTCAACGTCGATGCCCCGGGTTCGACGAGCGCAAACTTGCACTCACTGGGGCACTCGATCTGCGCCAGGCCGATATTTCCGCTGGATGAGCAAGTGGATTTCAACCCCGCGGTCGAAATCTACCGTCGGCATTGACGAACCGAGCACGAGCCTTCAGGTCGCGAGAACAACGGCGGTTAGAAACGTGACTCGACTCGATCGGGAGTTATCTTCAAGATAAGTCGTGGATTCTCAGGATCGTGTGCGCCGTACTTAGGATCTCCGGTGTATCTCTCGGAAAGTGAGTCGATGTGATCGGCGGCACCGTCCCGAGTGATTTCTGTGACACGACCTCTTGCATTCAGAACCCGTGTATAGCTGTTCTCAGGGTCGTAAATACCGATAGCGACCCGGGGGTCACGCCTGACGTTCCGTGTTTTGAGTCGCCCCTCGGCCGTGTTGACGAGGATGTGCTCCCCATCGGTGTCGACCCAGACGGGTGATATCTGCGGCGAACCATCTTCCATTAGAGTTACCAGTTGGGCGATAAACGGTGAACGCAGGAATTGCTGTTCTTCGGTTGAAAGGTTGGTCATTTCTCTGATTCTCTGGCCTGAGTACTATCGAGGGTGAAGTTGCTGACTGTGATGCCTACCTCGAACGAGCTATAGCACACCCGGATATCTGGCAAGTGTATTCGACATGCAACGGCATCAGTACCGGATCATCAAGGCAACGACCCGGGTGATCCGGCACCGATACCGAAGCTGCTTTTAGCAGGCATTCTTAAAATGCGGCTGCAGGATGCGGCTCATTGCCGTACTTGACCTGAATCGACTCTTGAACGATCTTGTCGGCAATTTCTGAATCGTGATTCGTGTGATCTAAGTCGAGCACGATGTCATAGAGGGAGCGGTCTTCCGGCTCGGTTCCCGCGAGCTTGGCGAACCATGCCCGTCGGTCGTTGTCGAACCGGCGAACCAGTTTAGCCGCCTCTCCTGCTCCGACTCGCAAACGTCGGGCGATCCTTTGCTCCCGGTGGTCACGGGGGGCAAAGATCCCGACGTGTACTACACCCGGGTCGTTTGTGAGGTTCAGGCAACCTCCCCGCTTTACGACGACGGTATCGCCCATACTTCGAAGATCATCGGATATGGCATAGAAAGCATCTCGATACTCGTCCGTGCCTATCTGGTCGGGCAGGTACCGCTTTGTCGACTCGGTATCCGACCAGAATCCGAAATCCACAGTCAGGTGCGGATCCCATCCATACATTGCTGAACGGTACAGACCGTATTCGAGTGCGTTTGCGAAGCGGATGCGCTTACTGCCAAACGACAACTCTTTCCGTACTACTGCATCAACGCTGGCATCGAGTCGCCGCGCAAGCTTACGTATGGCTAGCGTGCGTACCAGCGGAAGTCCGAGTTTCTTCGATACCTTTGCGCCGATCTCGTGGGCTCCGGCTCCGGATTGCCCACCGATGGTGATAGTCAACATTGGCTCCACCTCCTGCTATTTGCGCCACGGGCGCTGTTTGGAGGCGTAGCGTACCACATGTTAGTGAGCGTTCACAAACGTGTGATTTATGTAACAAACTAATGCGAAATATTACTATTGTCGGGAAGTTAGCGATAAATTCACTGTAATTCGTAATAATTACGCGCCTGAAGGTGTCAATACTGTCGAAAAGCCTCTGCTCGCCAGAACGGAACCGGAAATATCAACGAAAGCTATGCGGCTTTGGCTTCTTTTGCCTGCTTCGCCTTGAACGCCTTGATCTTGGCCCGGCGTCGACGCTTGCGTATCACGTCGAGGGCATGCTTGATCTGGCCTTCGAGCGATCCATCGTCCCAGGGTTCTCCTGCGAACTCCATTGCGCCGCCAAACATGGCAAGACGCTGTTTCTCTGGTGAACGTGACTTGTAAGTCACAAACAGGGCAATCGCCTTACCATTTTTAGCTTCGCGGATCGTCTTCATGGCCTGTCTCGTCGGGATATTCGAGATGCCCCAGTCGATCATCAGCATAACTGTGCGATTTCCGGCACATGCCGCAATGGCCTGCTCGGAGGTCGCGACCTCGATTACGTGAAGAGCAGTGTTGAGTCGCTCTACGATCTCTTTCTGGAAGGCTCGCTTTTCCTCATCAGCATGGGCGATCACGACCACGAAAGGACGTTTCCCGTCCTTGAGCGGCGCTCTGAGAGAGGTTATCGCCGGCTTTGGTTTTGGTGAATCTGTCTCGGCGGGCGTTTCTTCTTCGTCGCCTGCACCAGATTCAGAATCTGAGTCTGCGGACTCTGACTCGCTGTCTTTCGCTATTACGCGCTCGAGAATCGCCTCGATACCCGAACTCCGCAGCACATAGTCACTGGCCCCGGCAGATACGGCGGTCTGGCTTGCTTCTGGATCGTCGCTGTCACCACAGACAACGATTCGACCGGGGACATGAGGCTTCAACTCTTCGATGAGTTGTGGAGTCGTGACACCCGGGACGGTGGCACTGATCATCACCAGATCGGCCTCAAATGCTTTTGCTCGAACAATCCCGTACTTGGCATCGCCAACGATACGAGTCTCGTGACCTGCGTTCAGCAGTGCTCTGCCTAACAGTGAGGCAAAATCTGAATCGGAGTCGATTACGAGAACCTTGAGCATTTGTTCCATTTCCCCAACGGACTAACTGGTTAGTGGCACCCACGTGAAACGTTAGTACCAGAATATGAGTCAGCCGATTGCGATGAGTACGTGAATACACTGAGATCGGTACATGTAAACCGCAGTCCAGTTCGCGTGGCTATTTGTAGATGCTGACCACTACGGGCCGAACCGCTCAGTTCGTATTTCTTCGTACGGTAAACCAATATCGGCGAGCTGATTGCCGATCGCCTCGACAAAGTTACTACCCCCGCAGACGTATGCCCGGGCGGGTGTGCCACCGAGCGTGGCAACAGTTGAATCGATCATAGTCCTGTCGATCCGTCGGGTTGCTCGCCCGGCAAACGGCTCGGAATGGTCAGCAGCGAGCCTCGTGAGTGTGATGATTAGGTTAAATTTGTCGTCATCCCTTGCCATCTGCTCAAGTTCGCTCTTGAACAGGACATCGTCCTCCTGTCGCACGCTGAACATCAGCAGGGCGGGTGAATTCCCGCCTGTGCTGGCTCGGTGTCGAAGCATCGACATCAGAGGCGCTATTCCCGAGCCGCCACCGATCAGCAATATCGGCTTTCTGAACGATGGGCTCCAAGTGAAGTGCCCTCCGAAGGGACCCCGCACCTCGATCAGGCTACCCGCTTCGACAACCTCGTGAAAATACGATGAGACCTCGCCATCACGAATATGTTCGATCGCCAGTTCGATCGAATTTGTCTGGTCTGGCGAAGACGTTATTGAATAGCTTCGCTGGGCCTGATATCCGTCAGGGGCAGTTAGCCGAATATCAAAGAATTGCCCGGCACGAAATTTCGTTTCGACAGGTAGTTCGAGTTGGAACAGTTTTACACGCGGCGATTCGTCGTGAACCGATGTGACGGTCGCGATCTGCCAGCCTGTCGCCTTCTCGATTTTCACGATCAGTCGTTTGTGTACCGCTGTTCACGCCAGGGATCGCCGTACATGTGGTAGCCGTATCGCTCCCAGAAGCCCGGAACATCATGCTCCATAAATTTCAGGCTTCGAATCCACTTTGCAGATTTCCACAGGTATAGATGAGGGATCAGTAGACGCACCGGGCCACCATGCTCGGGTGCGAGCGGTTTACCGTCATATGTGTGTACCAGCAGGCCTTTGCCATCGATCACGTCTGCTGCGGGAAGATTCGTTGTGTAGCCTCCGTCGCAACTCGCCATCACGAATCCTGTTGGAGGCTCGATACCAGCATCCGCCAGAAGAGTGTCGATGGTTACTCCACGCCAATCGGTGTCGTGCTTCGTCCACTTCGTGACGCAGTGAATGTCAGTGCGGAGATCGGTCTGGTGCAGTGCATTGAGCGAATTCCACTTCCATGTGCCAACGGTATCGCCTTCAATTTCGATCGTGAAATCCCAGGTCGCGGTGTCGACATTCGGGGTCGGACCTGCCGATAGCACCGGGAACCCGTCTTCAAGATACTGGCCGGGTGGGAGAGGACGCGAAGTTTCAGTCCGTCGTCTACCGAAAAATCTATTGTTTATCAAGTTTCAGCCCGTGTTGTTGTTTGGGTAGATTAGCAGTTTGAAATGAGTCTACTTATCATTGGCAACTGCGACTCGAAGTATATTGGCAGGAATACGATTCGACGAACAAATTGGATCGGAACTAGATGGAGATTTGAATATGGGACTCAAGAATTCGCTGGATGGGAAAACCGCAATAGTAACCGGCAGCGGAAACGGTATCGGTCGAGCTATTGCACTACGGTTCGCGGCAGAAGGCGCGAAAGTTACGGTAGCCGAAATCGAAGAGGACTCAGGGCAGGAGACCGTAGATTTGATCAGCCGGGTGGGCGGTACCGCGCTGTTTAGCTGTACCGACACGACAGACTCCGAATCGATAAAAAGCACTGTGGCTGCGACCATATCCGCCTACGGAGAGATCGATCTGCTTGTGAACAACGCAGCCGCGTTCGTCTTCGGAAAAGTCGAAGATGTCACGGCAGACGATTGGGCGAAAGTCTTTGGTGTCAACGTCATCGGCTACGCGAACTGTGTCCGGGAAGTATTGCCTTCCATGCGTCGCCAGAACGGCGGATCGATCGTCAATATCGCATCAATCTCCTCGTTTATCGCGCAGCCCGAGTTCATCCCGTACAACTCGTCGAAAGGCGCAGTAGCGCAGTTGACACGCTGTTTGGCAATGGATCTCTCGGTAGACAACATTCGTGTGAACGCAGTTTGCCCCGGTTCGATCCGTACTCGGGCCACTGATCGACACATCGCATCGCTGGGACTCGACCCTGAAAAGGCCTATGTCGACTTCGGCAAGGATTCGTTGATGAAACGGTTAGGTACGCCCGAAGAGATTGCGGCAGGCGTGTTGTTTCTAGCGTCAGACGAGGCATCGTTCATGACAGGTGCGCAAATAGTGATCGATGGCGGGGCGACTATCGACTAGCCATCGTACCTCGATCGAGCCTCAACGAGCAGCATTTGTGTGGGTGCGCAAAGTTGCAAACCGGTGTGTAGGAAACACGTATGTAGGAACAACACTCAGGTCTACCTGCGGGCAGTTCGACACTGGAGTGGATTGGTAGGTCCTAGTCTGGTCAGATGCTCCAATTGAACTACACCGCAAGTCCTGACCGGCAACGTGGGTCGGTAGCGATCGAAGTCGCGATAATCGCGATCGCTGGATTCGTCGTTGCGATACTCGGAACGGTCGCGATGCTGAGTTCATCATTTTTTGTGACCGGTAGCGGTGAGAAAACGATCAACGACGGTATCACCGGCTCTGCCTCACAGTTGGTATTGCGAACAGGGGTTGTTGCCGTGAGTGGTGAAATCGATGTCGATGGCAACAACACGATACTGCTAAGCGGCGTTGATGAGCTGGCCGTGGTGCAGTTGAAAATGATGGTGGAGGTATCGACGAACATGTCCGTCGATCTCACTCCACCGAATACCTCAGACGACACCCTGACTGATCCTGACTTAAGCGGATTAACCCCAAGAACGGGAATCTCGGTCAGTTGGGACGAGTTCACAACGAACAACTCAGCATGGACTGTCAACTTCACAGGTGATTCCAACGGCGACTACTTTCTCGATCAGGGAGAACGGGCCGAAATCACTATATGGCTGCACGAGTTTGACGGTACCAACGTGCTCTATGATCTTGGTACTGGAGTATCGGACGGATACGTGGACAACGCGACAGAATTGTTGCAACAGCGCGATAACTTTGCGGTCGAGATAAACGTGGGCGGATCCACCTCACTTAGTTTCCAGAGAACTTTGCCTCTCGAACTGGGCACATCTGATCTGTTGGACTGATCGGGTCGTTTTGTTGGATAGTCTCACCAAAATCACAGCGGTGTGGTTCTCACTAAAGATGGTGGGTAGCCGGTTGGTGAAAATCCCAGTTTAGCGAGACTATGCGTAAGAGCCACAAGCAACTGGCGAAGTATGTGAATTCGCAGCAGGTAGAAAAAAGTTATGGCGCGAAGAGTGATTCGACGACGACGACGACCCTCGGTCAGGCGCGTCGTTCGTAAGCCAGCAGTTCAAGAGGCATCACAGCAAATTGTCCTGCCTGAACAATCAGGCTCGTCAGTCCTGATGGCGACGTCGAATCTGGTACGTAATCTGATCCTGCCCAAGCTTGCAACGATCCCGAATATAAAACTGGCTGGATTGGCCGACAGTCCTGAGTCTGCATTGAAAATGCTGGTTCAAGAACATCCTGAAGTCGTGATATTCGACATGGATTTCGGCGGTGACTTTATCGGTCTCGACACAGCAAGAATGATGCAGAAGACGCGTACTCGTGCTGCGATCGTGATGTTGGTACCAGAGATCGACCCGGATGCGCTACGAAGGCAGTCTCGCCGGTTCGGTTCATCGTGGAGTTATGTGAAGAGGACAACCGCCGCACGTGTCGATGTTCTCGAAAGTGCGCTGAAATCAGCGATTCGCGGAGTGCAATGGATTGAGCCTGAACTGAGTAGACCACTCACAACACTCTGGAAGGTAGCCGAACAAGCACGCGATCTTGATGCAGCAAAGGCGGTCGCCGAGCCGGTTGTCATTACCTTGCCAACCAAGCTGAAAACCGCCAGTTTCGCCGCGGCAAAAGCACCCGTTTTCGACCCGGGCACTCAAGTTGACGACGACGAACTTGACGAGCTGGATGAAATCGCCCCCGGAATCAGGACAAAGTCGACCAGCGATCCGGGAACTGACGGACTCAACATCACGTCAGTCTCGATCGGGCACGGCGGGATTGGCAAAAAGGTTGGCAAGGTTCGTCGAACCGGGTAAACCGTAAACCGCACCTGTGCCGTTCTGCTACGTTCTACCCGTTAATGTTTGGTAGATACTCGATCAAGAACAACACCATTCCGACTGCCAGCAGCGCAAGGGCGACAAGATTCAGCATCCTGAGTATTAAAAACTTTGGGAGATGCTTTAGCAAAAAGGCCACGCCAAGCAGACCCCACGTTGCCGTCTCCAGTAATTTTGCATCAGAGTTGAATGATGTAAGAGCCAGAATTAGAAAGACCAGCGCTCCTGCGAATCCGTATATCGATGGTGTGTATATGAACGGCATGGCTCGTATTCAGCTTTCCTCTTAAGTGGTTTCAGTCGCTCTGTTCGGAGCTACCAGTTTGTAATTGCCCCGTCGTTTCGGCGAAGACGTGGTGGCCAACCGTGTGGTTCGACCGCGGCACTTTCAGCAGCGGTTAGATCGAACTCCACTCCCAGGCCGGGGACGTCTGCGCACCACGAGTAGCCGTCCGCCCATTCGATCTGCTGGGGGAAGAGGGCGGTAGCGTATGACCCGGGGCGACGGGGCATTTCCTGGACCCCGACGTTTGTCGATGCCATACACAGGGCAACGCACGCCGCCGCCGAAACCGGTCCGAGAGGGTTGTGTGGGACGATATCGATATAGTGCGTTTCTGCCCAGTGTGTAATTTTCAGTGCCTCGGTGAGACCGCCGACAATACAGAGATCGATTCGAGCATAGTCGATCAAATCCTCTTCGATCACTTCTCGGAACGGCCATTTGGAAGCCCACTGTTCACCCGCAGCGATTGGCAGGTTAACCTGCCTTCGAAGATTGCGATAGCTGCCCGGGTTTTCTGAACGCAACGGGTCTTCAATGAAGAATGGTTTGAACTGTTCAAGATCCTTGCACATCTGAACGACGTGAGCCGTATCGAGGCGAGTGTGAACGTCGAACGTCATCTGGATGTCCGGACCGACCGCTTCGCGGACTCGTCCCATCTGTTCGACCGCTATTTTCATCGATTCGACAGGCTCCAGAATCGAAATCCCGCCCGACTCAAACCTGCCACCTGTTTCAGGTTGACCCCACCGCACGAATTTCCATCCTGCATCGACTGCAGCGACTGAATTGGCCACCAACTCGTCGATAGTTTTACCCTGGGTATGCGGGTAGCAGACGACCTTGTTGCGTACTGGCCCGCCCATCAACTTGTAAGTCGGCATATCGACCGATTTGCCCTTGATGTCCCAAAGGGCGATATCGATAGCGGAAATCGCGCATGTGTAGACCTTGTCGGCTGGGAAAAACCCCGAGCGGAACATCTCTTGCCAGAGGCGCTCTGTCTCCCACGGGTCGGCTCCAACGACCAGCTCCGATAGATGTTCGATCGCGGCGCCGATCGCTCGGCCCCAGTTAGAAATACCGACTTC
>JAJRZP010000074.1 GCA_024275195.1 Chloroflexota bacterium
CGGCAATATCTGCCGCCAGTTCGGGAGACGTGTCTGTTACCGACACGGCCAGCAACTGCGTTCCCGCCAAGAGATCGACTCTAATATTGCCTTTCAGTCCATTGACCGAGTACGGCAGCCCTAGCTCATCGCGTACTTGTTCAATAACAGCGTTCGTTTTGATCAGTTCTTTGAACGTGCGACTAATTTCTCTACTCGCCTGAATTTCACCCAGCGACGCTGAAACTCCTGATTCACCAGATCGAACCAGCAAGGTCGTGGATGCCGTAAATACAGGAGTTTGAGAAGAACTGGCGAGATATACAGCCGCTCCGCCTACTGCACAGCAAATGAGAATTAATACCCAATTTTTCAAGAAAATCGAGATATCGAGACCAGCAGGATCCCACCGGCTGATCTGGAAACTATTTTCTTTTGGGTCGATTCGACTTGTTGGCAATATTTTTTACTTGTCTGGGCGGTGGTTGAATATGCAGTTTCTGGTGGCTCATGACAGAATTGTGTGCTTGCGCCAAACCAGTTTGGTCACCGTCAGAGAAACTAATTGAAAAGTAAGCGTCGAACCACGATAACAGCAATCTCCATTGTACTGGTCATGCTTTCAGTACTTATTTATCGACATGCTCTGGGGATTTCACAGGCACGCGATGCTGCCGAGATAGCATCACAGATTACTGGTGCGTGGAACGCACAAGGCGAGAAATCTGACCCGGATTTCCGTAAGTTGAGTTCAAGGTTAAACCAGGCCTCGACGACTCTCGACAGAGCGCGATCCAACATGTTCCCTGGGTTGCAGATCGCTTCAAAAGTAAAATGGCTTCCGTTTATAGGAGACCGACTGCGATCAGGAACAGATCTTATTCTGATTGCCGATGATCTTTTCGATGGTGGAGTAATTCTGGCCGATGCCGCGTCCGGGCTGAACGACTCAAGATTTCTGACTCAGGATTCCATCGATGGACTACCGACTGTCGAGTCAGAATTGTTTGAACAACTGACCGAACGCCGTGAGGATCTCATTTACGCCCGAGAACGGTTCGAGTCGGCTCGGGTGCGTCTGGAAGAATTAACCAATTCTGAATCGGGTCTCGACTATCTGGTGAGGAGTGGCGATCTCCGCCCGGCAATCAACCTCATGGATTCGTTGATTGGCCTACTGTTGCTCGTTGCAGACAATGGTCGTGAGTTGTTTGGTTATGAGGGGGAAGCACGCTACATCGTAGTTGCAGTCAATGCGGACGAACTCAGGCCCGGTGGAGGATTTTCGCCAGGTTTCTGGGACATTCGAATAGCCGATGGGAAACTCCTTGAAACAGCTTTTTACGACTCATTCGAAGTAGGAGCTACCGGGGTGGCACCAGCCACACCGCCGATCGAAATGTTGAGATCGATGTGGGCGGGTGGATGGTTCCTGCCTGATGCGGCCTGGTACCCAGACGCCGACCGAACAACGTCGTACGTTGCAAACGTACTCGAACAGAGTGTAGGAATTGAAGACATTTCGGCTGTTGTGTACATAGATCAGTGGGCGGCGTTGTCGTTTATTTCAATTGCCGGTGAAGTGACGCTTGATGATGGGCGATTCGTGGATGAGAATTCGTTTTTCGAGTTGATGCAGGAGCGCACTGATGTTGAGGGGCGAAAGTACCTGTCGACAGTTTTCGATGGGCTGTTGAACTCGTTCACCCTGTCAGATGCTGCCAGTTCAATGGGGCCGATGATACTAAAGGTGTTCGAGGCACTGGAGTCCCGACATATGCAGATCCAGATACTCGACGACCGAGCGCAGACTCAGTTTGTTCGAGCCGGTTTTGAAAACGTTCTCTCTGTAAAAGAACAGAGCGATTATTTGTTTGTTACTGACTCGAATGTCGGGTTCAGCAAAGTTAATCGAAATATCTCGAGAGAACTACGCTACGAGGTAGATTTGACCGATTTGACATCACCAAAGGCAACACTGACGGTGACACACCGCAATCGAAGCATGCAACAAGCCGGTGAGAACTGTGAACTTCAGGATGCCCGTATCGCTGGTTCTGAATACGCCGATTCGATGAATGCTTGCTTCTGGAATTTAGTGCACGTCTACACTCCTTCAGAGATATCGGGTCTCACTACGCCTTCCTTCCCTATGCCTGAGGGTGCGCTGTATCGGACAGTTGGCTACAACGATGTGGAGGAGACGCTCCGGATTGAGGATGAGGGTGAACTCAATGTAGTTTCCGGCCTGTTTACAGTTGCTCCGGGTGAGTCCGTTTCAAACACTTTCGAGTACGAACTTCCTGCCGAATATTTGGTTCCTCGCAAAGATGGGTTCGAGTACGATCTACGTGTTCCGAAACAGGCCGGGATTCGAAATTCGACAGCGATAATCGAAGTGACAATTCCAGCCGGCTATGGTTTGAAGTTTGCAGACCCTCCACCGCTGATCGTTAGCAACGGCCGCGCTCTGTTCGAGGAACCCCAGGATAGAGACCTGACGTTTCACATGATCTTTACCGACTCGATATCGAGTCGAGAAAGACGCAATTTCCGACCTATTCCAAGCGTACCTGAGTCCAGTGTTGTGGCCTTCGGCGACATATCAGTTTTCGGCTCTATTGAGGCACCTCAGATGACCTCAGCACGAATCAGTCCCAGTGTGATTCGAATTGCACCGGGGGAATCTCTGTCGCTTAGTGCAATCGGTGTTGATCAAAACGGTCGTCGTATCGAAGGTACGTCCGCTCGTTGGAGTATCACAAATTCGCAGGTGGGAACGGTAGACCGTCGAGGAAATTTCACAGCGTCGGCGCAAACTGGCGTGTTCAGAAATGCCGTTGAGGTAACGGTGGTGCGATCTGACTCGTTTGGGACGAGTTCTTCGACGGATTTTGCGACGGTAGAAATATTCGATCCGGCACTTGATGTCCTCGATCAGGTAGTAGCGTATCCATCCGAAGTTAGAGTGCTGCCATCACAAATAGTCGCACTAAGGGCGATTGCCTGGACGGTGGGGGGGCGCATCGCCAAAAACACAAATATTGTGTGGCAGGTGAATGACGAGTCGATCGGGACAATCGATTCTTTTGGCTTCCTGCGGGTCGCTGGAGAACCGGGTATTTACCCGAATGCCGTCTCTGCGATCGCAACGCAGCCTGGGTATGGTGGGGCTCCGGCAACGACAAGTGAAACGAGTTACACGTTTATTGTTCCATCAGTTGAATCTTTTAACAATCTCGCTCGCGTAACCGTTCTGCCTAGAACGGCGAATCTGCGTGCAGGACAGTCTTTCAGATTCATCCCGAGAGCTTTCACGGACAGGGCTGCGATTGCCACGAACGTTGAATGGCGATGGGTTCTTTCCGACCCGAGTCTGGGCACAGTGGACGCGAATGGGGTGTTCACTGCTACGGAAGCGGTGAGTAGTTCCGGTGCAGAAGGCCTGATTCGAGCAATCGCTACGCAACAACTCAACGGTGAGACGATCGAGATCGAGACTGTATCAACAATCAATTTGCTTCCACCAGTGGTGTTTCATCCTCTGGAATTCGCCGAGATCACGTCGGGCACTGTTGCAACGAGTACGAACAGCCGGGTTCTGCTAACGGCATCTGGTTATTCTGCCGGTGGTCTTCGATTGCCAAATTTGGTGCGGCAATGGACCGTCGTCGATCCTCGAGCGGGAAGAATCCGGTCGGGCGCAACATTCGTAGCCGGTAGAACGGCAGGATTCTACGAAGATGCAATCAAGCTTCGACTGATTCAGCGTGACGAAAATGGAGAGTTGATCGTTCAGACCGCGTCTGCCGATGTAATCATCGCCAGCGATGTGGTGTCGGTGAGTATCAACCCTATTCCACAGCCTCTCGCACGTGGGCAGAGTTTCAGATTGGGTGCCACAGCATTCGACGCAGAGGGACGAATTGTGCCGGGTGCAGCATTCGTATGGCACGTGATGGATCCTGAAGTAGGAGTCGTTCGCCCTGGCGGAGTGTTCACAGCTGGATTGATCGATGGCGACTACCCTGATGTTATTCGAGTGTACGTAGCGCGTAGACGTTGAATGTTCAGGCGCACACTTATATCAACCCTGGTAACGGCGGTCCTGATAGTTATGGCGCTATCCAGTTCGTCGCGCGGTTGGGCTCAGGACAGGGTTCCAATCGGAACCGTACCACTGTTCCCTCCGGTTTCACGAGAAAACCCGGAAAGCGCCGGTGCTATCAACGAATCGTTAGTCCAAATGAATCTGGGTGCGATCGAACTTTCGAGGAATGTCAAAGCGACCGGGCTCGGGGGTCGGCTAGCGGTTCGCACTGGACTTTACATAACGGTCACCGACAGTTCACCTCAGAGAATTCACCTTCCCGTGCAACTATTTGGCGAGAGCGTTCTTGGTAGCCTGACCGACGATGAATCAGGAATCAGTTTCACATGGGACGATGCCCTGGACCGCGGAGAGCTAACAATTCCGTTTGGGAATGAATTGGTGCAAGGATCCGCGTTGATCAGTACCGGACAGATGACGGCCGATGGCGATACAGTCGCCGCTGAGGTACGTTCGATTCGTATTTCGGTGGGTGAGTTCTCGCTTGGCAATGAGACACAAGTTGGCGGGGCCGCTGAAATCCATTTTGTAGGAAAGCTAGTTCCCGAAGTATTTCTGGTCAGCCTAGAGCCATTTTCAACAGCCGAAGTTGCGTCGATTTGGAGTAAATCCGATGCAGTTCACGATGATCTGGAGCTGGCAGATGTCCTTGCTTCGACATCGATCGAAGCTGGTTTTATAGGACAATTTGATGGCGATCCCACATTGGATATTCGAACGAACGGATCCTGGAGATCGTCGAATGATCAACACGAAGTAAGAGTTTTGGCATCAACCGCTTTAGGGGAGAGCTTCGTTCTTTCAGAGCAGAACTATTCGCTGACTTCCGAGGGGCAATGGGATGTATTTTCGTTTAAGGATTTTTCGGAAATCTCTCGAATTGCTATCGTTTTGGTCGAACCGGGGCGTGATCAGATCGTGGAGCCCACGGTTGCTATAGCTGAATCTGAAACACTTGTCGAACGTCCCACTGTTATTTCGATGTCAACTACAACAACAACGGTCGATCCTACTTCTCCGTCAGTCGAACCAGACTCTCCTGAAACAGGTGGGGTTTCGAGTTGGTTGGCATGGGTGCTGGGTGGTGGGGTATTGCTTGCAGGAGTGGGCGTGTACCTCTTGCGACTCACGAGGCGTGACCGTGATTGACAGATCGCAAAGAATTCTCCGCCTCTCAATATTCCCATTGGCTGTATCTCTGGTTTTTATTGTCGGCTGCCTTGGAGATGCCGACGGAGAGGTCGAGCAACCCTCCCCTACGCCTCCTCCAGCAGAGATTCGGGTGTCTACAACTCCACAGAGTGCGATTCCATCTGTACAGGCGACACAGCCCTCGTTGACGACCGTAGCTCCGGAATCCTCGATTCAGGTCCCTGCGACTGAGCCGACGGCACAGATACTCCCAACTCCGACTGCCGCGGATACTGGTCAAGCGACGGCGACTCCCTTTGCTTCGCCTGTCTCAGGTACGCCAAGCGCAACACCAACCCTGACAATTGGCACTAATGCCACTACGACAACCGTTCCGATCGAAATTAGCACGCCACAGCCGACCGCCACCTCCATTCCACCACAGACGGTGTTGCCGACCCCGAGTCCCACACCGACACAGATACCCCCGAGCCCGACTCCGACCGGCCCTACGCCGACACCGTTTATTCCGCCGACAGCGGTCCCAACGACCGTACCCTCACCGACACCGGTTCGAACTGCAGATGCAAGATTCGGTTTAATTGTCGGGGGCAGAGATAACTCGGAGGCAGCTTACTTCGCCAATGCTTTGTCAGTCGACTGGTATCTGGACTATGGTGTTTCTCCCTCTGTTGATCCAAGTATCAACAAGCTTCGAGCCATAATGCTTGAACCCGGGTTCCACCCTTATTCGGATGCAGAGATAATTGATCTGGTCAGCGCAGATCCGGGTTCGTATTTCCAGATCGGCAACGAACCCAATATATTTTGCAAGGATCCCGTTACAAGCTGCACTGGTGTCAATTCACCCGCAGGCTATGCAGATGCACTGAACTATTACGCCACTCGTATAAAAGCAGCAGACCCAACAGCAGTGATTGTCGGCCCGAATGTCTTGAATTTTGACTTCACTTGCATCGGTTGTTCCGGTTATACGTCCGGCCGCACGTGGATCGAAGAGATGAGGCAGAGCTACCTGAGTAGCTACGGAACAGAACCACCGATCGACATCTGGGCAATTCACCAGTATCCCCTTGACTGGTTTAACCTCCCGACCGTGAACGATGCAGTTCTCACTCAAGACCTCGAAGCATTTCGTACTTACCTCGACTCTATCCCCGGTCAATCAAGTAAGGAAATTTGGATTACTGAATTCGGCCTTCACTGGGGCTTCGAGGGACTTCAATATCAAAAGGATGGCACGCTGGAGCCATGTGACCCGTCGACCACTGACCGTTGTTGGCCAGGTCCGACTGGTGAATACTTGACCAGCGAGGTGATCGGGTATCTTGATAGATTAACTTCGTTCTACAGAACGAACTCGTCTCGCTTAAAACTCACCCGTTGGTTTTTGTGGAGACACAACTACACGTTTGGTCCCAACCCGAGTGGCACCAACGGGCTAACGCTGTTCGATTCGTTTTATCAGGGCGGCCAACTGACACCTGTCGGTACGGCCTATCGAAATATGATATTTGGTGGATAACGTCGGGCTTTAAACTTGATTTCAGGTTACGAAACGGTGTTCGTGAGCGGCGTTATGGTGAATACTCTGCAAGAGTGAAGAAATACAACTGAAAAAGTAATCTGGTATCGAAGGCTCTTGGTGCAGATCGAGGATTAATGTTCACAACATCCTCTTTCAACAAATATTTCTAGTCATGTCCACTTCAGAATCACAGTCAACTGGCTCGCACGTTTTCGGCAACTCACGTGTTGGTGATGGCTGTCTGCTTGGTCTCCACTCGATCATCGGACATCCAGATCGAGATTCTTATGGTATCTCGGGCAAAATGAATTCAGGGAAAGGATCGACTCTTGGTATCAACTGTGTAATCAGAGCCGGAGCAATCGTCTACGAACAGTCGATTCTTGGCGATCGAGTTCAGATAGGCCACGGTGCGGTCGTCAGAGAACGCTCCCATATCGGCGATGGGACGATTATCGGGACAAATTCAGTTGTGGAGTTTGAGTCGGAAATCGGAAGCAACGTAATGTTGCACTCAGGTGTGTGTACCTCAGAACGCTGCAAGATTGGGGATCGGGTCTGGATCAGTCCCAATGTCGCGATGACTGGAGGTCGTCAGATGCTGGGCTCTGCTGTCAGGGCCGGAACGGCAACACGTGAAGAGCTTGAGGCCGATGAAGGTGACCTGATTGAGGGAAAGTATTCTGTGGTGATTGAGGACGATGCGCGGATTGGGGCCGGGGCGATAATCCTGTCGGGAGTTACGATCGGTGCGGGCTCAATTGTTGGTGCGGGCGCGGTCGTCGACAGAGATGTCCCGGCGGGTATGGTCGTTGTCGGAAATCCGGCGATGCCTGTGCGGCGAGTCCACGATTAACCGGCGCCGAGAGTCCGCAGTTCTTCCTCGATTAGCTTGACGCTTTTCAATTCAGGAATGCGATCCATATCGAACCGAACCGAGAATTCCTCTTCAAGTTCTAGAATCACACGCAGATGACCAAACGAGTCCCAGCCGACGGTCGATCCAATCCCTGAATCGGGTTTTATTTGATCGGGATGTAGTTCAATTGCGCGGCCAACCGTGTCTGCGATGCGTGTGCTAAAACTCAAAATCACGGCTCCTCAGGTTTTACGTCCGCTTGTCATCACACTAAGTTCTGTCAACCCCTCTGGCCCATTTGACGCAGTGTCGACAATCCATTTTCCGTCTTGTTCAGAAAAGTCCATCGACGAGTACAAATCTCGGACGATTTCGTTCCTGCCAGACGGGATAAATTCTCCAATAAGAATCTTCACGCCTACGATGTGTGCTTCTTGTTTCAAGTGTCGAATCAAAGCCCGCTCAATACCGCGATTCAGAATCCGACAACTCATAAGCAGGGTGTCGATGAACCATTGTGACCCTGTTCGGACAATAGCAACGGCAACGATACCTTCGTCGCCAAACTTGTCACTTAGCCGTAGCCAGAAAACCCGGTGAGAACCGTTTGCGATCATGTTTGTCAGATCTGCTTCCGAGTATCGCTGAGTTCGCAGGTTGAATTGATTGGTTTTTTGCGTAAGTTGAGCGATACGAGGGAGCGTGATAGTAAGGTTTTCGCTTATTTCGACCTTCATGTCGAGCGACTCAAGGAATTGACCGACGTCGGTAAACGTTTTGCTTGAGCCTGTTCTTTTACTCCGCGCTTTGTACCGTTCTGGTCGTACTAGATCCTCATCGGTAAGCCTCACGGTGGTGAGTGCTTCGCAATTGAACAGTACGTCGACGTAGTTCGATGGATCGTTGGGGACATCGACTACTGTGACCTCGGGGTAGGCTTCGGACACACGTAGTCGCTCAACAGGGTTATCGTCGAAGAAGACAAATGAATCTGGATCAAGATCGAGTTCTTCACTGATGCGTTGTATCGAAACTGCCTTATCGTCCCAATTGACCTGCCAGGATGAGATGTCGTCGTACTTCAGAATCATCTCAGGATGTGAGTCGAAAACTGTCCGTACAACATCGAAATCGTTCTTGCTTGCGACCGCCAGAAGTACCCCTTGATCCCTGAAATTCAGCAATGCTTGTTGGAAGGTTGAAAACGCAAGCCCGGGGCCATCTGTACCCAGAGTTATCCCCTCGATCCCATCGTCGCCTATAACCCCGCCCCAGCAGGTGTTATCGAGATCAATGACTATTACCTTTGCTCTTGGTGACTCGGCAGTGGCGAGAAGAGCGGCAAGATCGTTCGCAACTGCCGATGTTGAATTGCGGGCCAGACGGGCACGAGCGAGGTACCACATGCGAGCGTCGTACCAGTTGTTCAGGCCGTGCGATTCCGCCAGAGATTGGTAATCGTGGATAATCACCTGCGGTAGTTCGTTGGCCAGCGAGGATATCGCAGAGTTGTGCGTATTCTGGATTGTTCTCAGCCCCGCAGGTGTGTTTTGGTCGAGACGTCCCATGCCATGAGTAGCAGGCAGCGGGATGGTATTTAGGACTATTGACGTATTCGGTGAAGTGGATGCAATTGTGCTAACAGTCGTCTTGATTTCGTCGATGGCGTTCCATTCGTTACCCATACTGGCTTCGAACGGGCGAATGAGTTTGTTTCTCATCACATCGGCGGCGTCGTAGTGCAATATGACGATGTCAGGTGCAAATGCATACAGTCCAGAATCGGGATTAATTGCTTCGACTACGACCTGACCATACGGGGCAGTGTACGTTTCGAAATGAAGACTGTTTAGTTCTGCGGCGAGAAAGTCGAGGTTGGTAGGGGATAGGAGCGCGAGTTTCATGAGTGTCACTCGTCTGAAGGGGCCTCGACCAGTTCCACGAGTCCACCCATTTTCGAGTAAAGAAATGCAACCTTTAGCCCCTCAAATAGAGTGGCAGGGGTTGGGGCCGAGACGGGGATCATACCGGAAGAGTGGAGAGAGTCGAACGCATGACGAATATCGTCAACTTCGTAGCACACGTGGTGTAGGCCGCCTCCCTTTTGAAGTGCGGCATTGAGAGGGGAGTTAGAGTTGGTTGGAGAGACGAGTTCGATACCAGCTCCTTGTCCGGTGGTTATCATAGCGGTGAAGGCTTGTTGGTTCGGGTCAAGCACCGGCCCTTTCATCGAGTTGATTCCCAACTCACCGATAAAATGGGAGTCAAAATGCTCCTTGATGTCACCAACCAGTATGCCAACGTGATGGAATCTCATCTGAATATCTTTATTGATTCTATGATCGAGTCGGTCGCTTTTGCCAATGTCGAGTAGTGTTTGACTTTGTCCTGGAACTTTGGCGGCACGTCGTCGTAACTGCCGGGTGCCCGGGTGCTCGGTATGACAATTGCATAACTGCAACCTGCACTGAGCCCCATAATTGCATCGGCGTATGTATCACCAATAATGCACGTTTTATTCGGGTCGACGCTAAGCGCTTTAATCGCGGCATGAGCAAGTCCCGGCTCAGGTTTCCTACAACTGCAACGTGATTCAGGTTTGTGTGGACAGTAGTGGATAGTATGAAATTCAGCCGAACGCAACGCGAGGGCGGCTTGCATCTTCGAGTGAATCATCTCGACTTGCGACTGCTCGACGATCTTCCGCTCAACCACCGCTTGATTTGTTACCAACCCGAGTTTCAGACCAGCAGATCGGAGCCGCCTGAGACTGGATTGGGATCCGGGCAGAAAATTGAACTCTGACCATTGTTTTACATGGTCGACTCGATTTTCGTTTACTACACCATCGCGATCGAGAAGGACGGCTTCAACTACGGGTAGTCGCATTTGGGAGTCTTGGTTTTCTAGTCCGATACTCGTCTTAGCACCCCCAGGCGTTCCATGACCTTTTGGCTTTGAGTGAACGTGTCGGGCACATCACCAATCGATGAAAGCCAGCCGATATATTCCTCAATAGATTCTCGTAGCGAGACTTCCGGGTTCCAGCCCAGTGCTTGTAGATTCGACACATCAGAAACCACATGACGCGTGTCTCCGACACGATACAGTCCTGGAGCTTCCCAGCCGAGATTGTTCCCAATGACTGTGTCGACCAGTTCGGCAAGTTCTTTGACACTGACCCATTGATTGCCCCCAATGTTGAATGATCGGTAGTCGGCCGCAGGTGAGTCCATTACCAGTAAGTTGGCTCGGGTTACATCAGCGATATTTACATAGTCTCTGAACTGTTCTCCGTCTTCGAATACAACAGCAGGGTTTCCATTTAGCATTCGAGTGGCAAAACTTCTCAAGGCACCCGAATAGGCATTGAGAAACGACTGACCCGAGCCGTGAACGATCGAGTACCGCACCGCTGCACTGGCGATGTCGTATCTCTTACCAAGCCGATGGGTGATCATTTCAAGCGCGTATTTGGATATCGAATACGAGTTGTGTGGCGCTACATGCTCCTCATTAGATGCGATCGGCTTTGACACCGCGCCGCACCGAGTACAAATAACATCCCAATTGTGTAGCTCAAGCTGAGTTAGCGGTCTTGGTTCGGCCATGAACTTCCCGTGCGTCGGACATTCGTATGCAGCTTCCCCGTAAATTGCCTGACTGGATGCCACGACCACCTTTTCGACACCAAATTCACCAGTTGCAAGCAGTTCGTACAGCAAAGCAGTGCTGGTCGTGTTGATCTCAAAGAAATGCGAGAAATCGGGCTGATAGTCGGCGTATCCAGCAAGGTGAAAGACTCGATCTACACCCTGGAGGGCTCTGGTCCACGCATCTCGATCTGTGACCGAACCATGCACAAACATTGCGTCGGGTGGCAATGGTTTGAAGGGTACCCCGTTCGGGTGCACGGGGTGCTCCAATGAATCGAGTATTGCTACATCGTCGCCGCGTTCAAGAAGCTGTTTTGTAAGGGCGCTACCAATGAATCCTGCACCGCCAGTTACGAGGTATTTCAAATGAGTTTTCCTGCTGGATATTGTTCGTCTAGTAGTGAAATACAAGTTCCACCGTTGTTGGCAGATTCTTCAGCCGCTGCCAGTATTTTGATGGTGAGCAAACCCTGGTATCCGTCGGCTGTTGGTGGCACGCCGGTTGAGATCGCTCGAACGAACTGTTCAAGCTCTGCTTCAAGGGGACTCGTACGGTCGAGCCGTGGGAGCCGAATTTCACCGGCGGAATATGTAAGATTCGTCGCTCCGGAGTTCCCACCATTGAGACGGGTGTCGATCCCATCACCAAAAAGTTTGAGCTTGCCCTCGTCGCGTGTATCGTCGAACTCCATCGCACCAGATTCGCACCCTATGAAATAGCTCCTCACCCGTTCTGGACTCAACCAGCCCACGTGATGCCACGACATGCTGCCGTCATCAAACACAATTGTCACAGTGGCGGCATCAAACAATGAAGGATGTCGCAGTTTTCCTGCGGTTGCCATCACTGAAATAGGTTTGGCAAGGTTTGTTGTCAGGGAGATTGATACATCATGTACTGCTAGATCCCAGATGACGCTGTGCCGAGCGTTGGGAGGTGGCATGTTCATCCGGCTGGAATTGGCATACAGCAATTTGCCGAACACTTTCGAACGTAGCGCATCGTTTATGGCTGTGACGGCTGGGTTGTATGCGAAGACATGCCCAACCGCCAGAACCCTGGAATGGAGCTGGGATGACGACAGGAGACGCTGTGCGGCACCAACCGATAGAGCCAGCGGTTTTTCCATTAGCACGTGATTGCCAGCTGCCAACGCTTTCATCCCAAGTTGCTCGTGGCTTTCTGGGGGCGTGGCGATGATCAGAGCATCTACATCAGATCGGTTGATGACGGATTCGAAGTCATCGGATGTTTCGATGCCTGGGAACGTGGACTGTACGAAATCAAGTCGGTTAGAGTTGCTCTCGCAAACGACCACTAGATCAGCGCTCGAGCTTCCGATTATCGTTCGGATCCAGTTCGGACCCCAGTAACCGGCGCCGATTAACGCAATACGTAGTTTGACCGATGACATCACTCGGCACCCCTTCCCAGCAGTGCTACAGGGATGGTCAACAGGAGCAGCTTAAAGTCACCCAATAGTGACCGGTTTAGCCCCCCACAGATGTCCATAAACACCATCTCATCGAAATTGACCCGACTACGCCCGTAGACCTGCCAGACTCCAGTAATCCCGGGTTTGAAACTGAGCCTCATGCGCTGCCAATCGTTGTATTCGTCGTATTCATAGGGCAGGCATGGGCGAGGCCCAACGAGCGACATTGAACCCTGAACGACATTAATTAATTGTGGAAGTTCGTCGAGACTGGTTTTCCTGATCCACTTCCCCACTGTAGTTACCCGATTCTCGTCAACGACTTTGGTGGATGTCTTTGCTGAGTCGGTATCACCGTGCTTGATTGCTCTGCTGACGATTTCCCGGCGCGCTTCGTCATCGGTCGGTTTTGGAGGCCGCATTGATCTGAACTTCCTCCAGGTGAAGCGACGTCCATTCTCACCAACAACTGTTGTGGAAAAGAAAACTCCACCACGGGATGTTAGAAGGATTAGTGGTCCGAGAACGAGTGTTAGGGGAGCAAGTAGCAGTATGAATGCGAGAAGCCCGATTATTAGATCTAGAATCCGCCGGGTCGCAAAGTTGAACGAACCAGCAGAGGATCCGGATATTGGGACGAATTTAGTGTTGTTGACTTTCTTTCCGAGCGCATTGGTGAGGTGCTGGAATTCGGGAGCGAGTAGAAGCGTTTCTTGTCCAGATCCGTGCCGAAGAAACATCAATTCGACCTGATGGGCGCGATCGACCCCAGAACCTATCACCATGGTCTCCGACTTAGTTGGTTCACTAATAAATTGAGACGAGTCAACCCGAACCACTGACCTCGATCCTGATTTAAGTATCATCGTTTCTATCTCTGGAAAGAGATCGGCTGCGCATATCACTATCGTTTCATTCTGGGCGAATCGAGATTTCAACTGCGAGTGCTCCGGACGGCCGTACTCGTAAAAAATAACTTTCTGAGGGGGAGTCTGTCCATTATCAGGAACATCCCTCTTTTTTGGTGTTTCCATGGCCGAGAAAAGCCCGGTATTCTGATACTGATTTCGGATTATCAGAGTACAGTGTCATGGTCATTATGATCGGTGGCTACGAGGTGCAGGTGACAGTCGACGACGGTATCAAATCAGATACTTCTCCAAGGTTCCAGATAGATTCGAGTTCCCCCCTTAAACTGCATCTCGGCTGCGGAGAGAGATACTTGCCCGGATTTGTCCACGTCGACGCCCGTCAACTCGACCATGTGGACGTCGTCGCAGATATTTCAAACTTAAGTATATTTCCCGATGATTCCGCCGACATGATTTACCACGTGGCGTTATTGGAACATATTGGCCGATACGACTCGGTTACGACATTGCTTGAGTGGAAACGGGTGTTGAAGCCGGGCGGTATCTTACGAAGCTCAGTTCCGAATTTCGAAGCGTTTGTGAAGGCGTATCACCGGTTTAACGATCTCGAGCTATTGCTGGGTCCTCTCTATGGAGGTCAGACCTATGACGAGAACCTTCATTACACAATCTTCGATCGTAAGTACTACACGAAGTGCCTAACTGAAGCCGGTTACGACAATATTCACGATTATGATTGGAGAGATTTCTTGCCCGACGGCTATGACGATTTTTCTAGAGCGTATCTGCCACATATGGATTTCGACAATGGAATCCAAATGATGTTGAATGTCGATGCAGTAAAACCGTTTGACAGCAACTCGCCTGATTCGGTTGCAGATCTGTCACGATAGCCAATGACTGTAGATCGGGTTGCTCTGGTTGTTCCTGATCGCTCGCTCTGGAACGATGCCATATTTTCGTACAGTTCAAAGTCGGATACCGCCGGTGGATTGAGACGGTGGGAGTTCTTGAGATCAACGCTAAATGCGTTGAATATCGAGATTCACACACACGATCAGTTCACGAATATCCGAGATGCGGACGCACTGATTGTCAGTGATCCAACGAAGTCGTTGGTGATGGAGTTGATCAAAGCTCGCGTGAACCCCAGACATATTGTTTTCATGGCAATCGAACCGACCGTAATCCGTCGTTGGATGTGGCGGTATCTGTACTGGTATTCGCCACTTATGGGACATGTGTTTGTCAGTGATCGCACACGTGCGCGCGGCCGCCGCGTGACATGGCTGCCTTTGCCACAGCCACTAGATGGGCATGACCTCAGTGAACGGGATCAGTTCGTCAAAGTGCCAAAAGACAAGTTCATGGTGATGCTCCGTGCAAACAAGGTTTCCAGTCAGCCCGGTGAACTTTATGAAGAACGGCGCGATCTTGTACGTTACTTCGAGTCACGCCACGACGACCTGTTCGATTTGCACGGGCCAGGTTGGAATGATCCGAACCACCCTGTACCTGTAATGTACCGAAACTACCGTGGACTTGCGAATGGGACGGTCGAGACTTACGCAAAATACAAATACACATTGGGGATGGACAATAGTGCCGTTCCGGGATTATTTACTTACGACCTCTTCTCGGCGATGCTGGCTGGATCCGTGCCCGTGTATCTCGGAGCTCCAGATATAACCGATTTCGTACCGGCGGATGCGTTCATCAATGTCGCAGACTTCCCAAGTTACGACGCGCTGGTTGAACGCCTCATTGAGATATCTGAGAATGGTGAGCTTGAGAAGTACCGGAAGCGTGGTGCTGACTTCCTGTATTCCGCCGACTATGACCCGTTCACGATGGACTATTTTGCTCGCTCGGTGAGCGATGCCATACTTCGGATAATCCGATAGTCGCTTTGTGATTCGTGTTTTACCGGCTAATCGAACAGTTGTACACATTCCAGAACTGAATCGAACGTGTGATCGGGCGCGTTGATTTCAGCTGGCCATGAGATGCCGTTGTGGATCCATGCAGTTTCCATCCCAACGGATTTTGCGCCTGCGATATCGGCAACCGGGTTGTCACCAACGAAAAGAACGTTCTGCGGATTCGGCGCGCCGAGTTCATGCAATGCGATGTTGAATATCCTCTGAGCGGGCTTTGCGACCCCCACTTCTTCAGAGACTATGAAGCATGAAGCTCCATCCAGGACTCCGATGCGGCGTGCCTTGTCGTATTGAGTGCTTGATCCATTTGTGACAATCCCCCAGGGAAGGTTCCGCGCCGAGAGACCGCGAAGGAACGTTCGAATTTCTTTGTCGGGTGAATACCAGGTTCGAGGTGCGTACTTCAACCACTCGGCAAGATCAGTCGGAGACCGTTCCAGTCCGCCCCAGACCTTTTCAAGTTCTGTGAACAATCGAATCTTGTCAGGCTCATAGCCGTTTTTGTCCAGTCTTAGAAATTCATCGATAGCGGCAGTTCGGTCGAGTGACTCTTGATTCAGCGCATCTGAATCGAAAAGTTGGCCAGCGAGGGTGCGAGTGGCCGCCTGTCGGTCGACCAAGGTCTGATCAAGATCGAAGAGGGCGAACTTGAGAACCATAGTCAATCCGCGGTCGATTCGGCGTGCTTGTAGTAAACGACGATGGAATTGTCTATCGGTTTGTCAGCGTGTACGACAGTCAATCCAACACGCTCTCCGAGCGCAAATAAATCTTCTCTTCTGAAATAAAAGAGGTGCTCAGATGGCATGATATGTTTCCACAGGCGACGTTCGAGAAGGTGTGACTTCGACTCGATATCATGGGTTCCGATCACGATGATTCCATCCGGCGACAAGTGTGAAACCATCTCCCGCATCAACGATTCCGGGTCTGTCAGATGCTCAATCGTGTTGTAGCAGGTGATCGCATCGAATTGTAGCGCGGAAGGAAGATCGCCAACTACTGCTTGCCTCAAATCAACGTCAAACAATTCCCGTCCTTCAGCGAGCGTCTGCTCGCTCAAGTCGATACCGATAGCTTCAAATCCGGAATCAGATGCGGCTTTTACCAGAAATCCCATTGAGCATCCCACATCGAGCAGTTTTCCATCGAGTCGAAATCGTTCCAGACGTTCGATTCTTTCGGCAGAGATTTCCAGAAACTCGTCGATTCTGTCGTGAATATCAGGCTCGCCAACGGAAACGTTGTAAGTCGTCCAATACTCACCGCCATATATTTCGTCGAAGTGACCTTCCTCCGCCATCGGGTGGGCATAAATAAAATTGCATGACTGGCACCTGACCACGTCTCGAATTTCGAAAGGGTAAAGAACCGCTCTGCTCGTACTGCCGCACATCAGGCAAGGATTGGAGGTGTCTTGGCTGCTTAGTACGGTACCGGGAGGCCGAGGGCTGAGAGATTCGTCGTCGAACCTGCCTGGCGCGTTTGTCATTGGTTAATAGTCCTGATCAACAAGATGGCAATATTCAGTGAGCGTTGTGTATCTAGATCCGTTATGTCACACCCCTGCCATCTGCTCGATTACGTAGTCAATTTGAGAATCGGTCATGTGAGGCCATATTGGCAATGAGAGTAAAGTTCTGCTCGATTTTTCGGCATTGGGGAAGCTGCCAGATTTATACCCAAGATATGCAAAACCAGGTTGGAGGTGAATCGGAACCGGGTAGTGTAACCCGGTGGCAATTCCGGCATCCGACAGCTTTTGCTGCAACTGATCGCGATCATCAAGTTCGATCACAAACAAGTGATACACGTGCCCCATGTTTCCTGTAGGTGATGGGAGTTTGATCGGCAGATCATGAAGCCCTTGCCGATAGCGATCTGCAATTTCGACACGCCTTTGGTTCCAACTGTCTAACTTCGGGAGTTTGAGGCGAAGTACTTCAGCTTGCAATACGTCGAGTCGAGAATTCCAACTCCGGGCACCTTCATGCACATACCGTTCCGACGAGTAGTGATCTCTCATCATTCTGGCTTTCTCGGCGAAATCAGGATCGTCCGTGATCAACGCCCCTGCGTCGCCAAATGCACCCAGATTTTTACCCGGGTAGAAGCTAAAACCCCCAATGACACCCTTCGTGCCGGCTCGAGAGTCAGACGAAGGCAAAGTCGCACCGTGAGCCTGGCATGCATCTTCGATCACGGGCAGATTGTAGTGGCTTGCCAGTTGTTGAATTTTATCGATTGGAGCTGTGCGCCCGTAAAGGTGGACAGGGACGATAGCTGCAACGCGAGTGTCAGTCGCCAGATGTCTGACATCTCCGTTTGGCGCAACTTCACATTGATTCGCAAGAAAATTGGCGAGGGCATCGACGTCCATGTTGCTCGTATTGGGATCAATATCTACGAACAGTGGTGTCGCACCCAGTGTCACCGCAGGAGTGATGGTGGCGACGAAGGTGTTAGGCACCGATACGATCGAGTCGCCATGCCCTATGCCGAGCACTTGCATGGCAAGACGGAGAGCATCGGTTCCCGAGCCGGTTGCTACTGCAAACCTTGCTCCGCAGTATC
>JAJRZP010000075.1 GCA_024275195.1 Chloroflexota bacterium
CCTCCATGTGGTGGGCGACGGTGTATCCCGGAATCTCCACGTATTTCTTTTCCATCGCGTAGAACATGAAAGCGTCGTCGGCGTCGGGACTGTGGCCAAATACGATCTCATTGTCGTTGATTGTCATCTTGATCCGAATTCCTGTGTGCGTTATCGGGTTGACGCAAGCTCGGATTTCGAGCCTTCAACCAGTTCATAGTTCGTAAGTCGCTGCACGGGCGAGTATCCAGCCTCCGAGATCATCTCGCGAACCTCGTTCTCAGTGGTTCTGTTGTAAAACCCGGCTGCAAGCATGACGTTCTCGTCGAAAAGAGTCCCGCCAAAATCGTCCGCACCGAATCGCAATGCGATTTGCCCTGTCTTCTTGCCCTCGGAGAACCACGATGCCTGTATGTGCGGAATGTTATCCAGCATTATTCGTGAGATTGCGATGATTCTCAGATACTGATTCGGGCCTGCTTCTGAATCCACCATCTTCGCAAGGGCTGTATTGTCTTTCTTGTACGACCAGGGAATAAAGGCTGTAAATCCCCCGTCGTTCCCGTTGTTGAGAGCGAGGTCTTGCACACCTCGGATATGCTCAAGCGATTCGATAATGTGGTGATCTTTTTCGACATGCCCGTACATCATTGTCGCCGTGGTCTTGAGCCCAACCCTGTGGGCTGCCTCGTGCACCTTGGTCCACTGGTCGACAGTATCTTTTGGCTTGAATCTCGACACGGTGGCTTTCACTTCGTTCGAGAGGATCTCGGAGCCGCCACCCGGCATTGAGCGTTGGCCGGCGTCCCAGAGCGCTGTGAAGACCTGCTCGTAGCTCATCTCGGAAACTTCGCTCATCCTCACGATCTCCGGCGCAGACCAGTAGTGAGGAGTGACGTCTGGAAAACGTTTTTTAGTTTGGGCCACCATCTCGACGTAGTAGTCGAGTTGAAGTTCTGAGTTCAATCCACCCTGCATCAAGACCGTGCGAACGCCGTTTTTACGCGCACGCTCTATCTTGTCCATGATTTGGTCGACCGTGTAGGTATAGGCAGATGGGTCGTTCGGATCGGTTCTGTAGAACGCACAGAACGAACAGTAGGCATCGCACAAGTTCGTGTAGTTCAGGTTGGTGTCGATCACATACGAAACGTCGTTGTTCGGGTTGTGACGCTGACGCCAGTACTCGGCGAGTGGAACGAGATCAAGCAGCTCTGCATTTTTAATCAGCCACAAGCCTTCATCGCCTGTGATTCGTTTACCTGAAAAGACCTTTTTCGTAATTTGGTGCAACATTGTTTCTGTTTACCGACTATCGATTACGATGCCGAGATAGCTTTTTCCTCTGTAGTTTCCGTCGTTTCTTGTGCTTGTGGCCGCCAGACAGGTAGTTTGCTGAGTCGTCGCTCAAATTCCTTTTGGCCAGACCGTTCGTCGGGTCCAAAAAAGTAGGAGAAATTCTGAACGTAGGCGGCAACGTCAGATTCAGACATAAATTTATTTGATCTGGCGCGAGCTATTTCATCAATTGATTCGAGTCCGCACCAAGTGGCGGCGATCAGTTCGCGTTCAAACTTCTCGGCTACTTTTGCCGACGTATCTGTACGTACGACCCATTCTGCGAACACAAACGGCATGCCGGTGAGTGATTTCCAGGCTGAGCCGAGGTCGAGCGAATAGGGATACTTCTTCGATGCGAACATTTCGAGCGCGGGGTCGCCAATGATGAGAGCTGCTTCGTGTTGATCAGACAGATCAACAAACCGGTGTCCGGACACGTTCCACAGGTCGGCGAACAGCACCCGCAACATTTGAATCGATGTCGCTGTATGCGGAGTCACCGCGATACTCGACCCCGAAAGTGACTTGACGGGTTGGTGAGAGAACAGAAAGACACTCATTGCTGGACCATCGCACGCGACTCCCATGTTCCCGAGCGACCTGACTTTACCTCCCAGCCTGACTACCTCGGCGATTGGCAGCGGACCGGCTTGCAGTTCGCCGCGTTCGAGCGCAGCGGCCATCGCCCGTGGTGGCAGTGGCACGAGTTCACAGGAATCGGACGAAAGTTTGCGGTAGAAAACCTCCGAATTCAGGTACGTCATGTGCCCTATCTTTGGCGTAAGAATCGCGGGCGAATTAGTGGGCATATATCTTGATCTCGTTGTAGAGAGCATCACGTTCGACTGGTATGCGACGAGCATCCCTGATCGAAGACGCCATCGCCTCTCTTGCCTGCCCGGCTGGCGATTCAGCAAGGGCTGCATGTGCGATTCGTTCTTTACCTATGGTGCCATCAAGGTCATTGGCACCGAAATTTAGGCCGATACTGGCTGTCGCGGCACCAAGCATCACCCAGTAACTCTTGATGTACTTGATATTGTCGAGCATCAGGCGAGCCGCAGCGATCATTTTGAGATCGTCCATCGGCGGAGTGTGGCGTGGTCGCAATTTTGTCGTGCCGACCTGATATTCCAACGGTATGAACGCCAGGAAGCCGCCAGTTTCATCCTGAATGCTTCGAAGTCGAATCAAGTGTTCGATCCGTTCTTCAAATGACTCGATGTGACCGTATAGCAACGTGCAGTTCGTAGGGATATCCATGCGATGGGCTGTCTTGTGAATTTCTGCCCAGCGGTCGGCATTTGCTTTGCCGGGGAGAAGGATTTTGTGAACGCGTGGTGAGAACACCTCCGCTCCACCACCGGGCATTGATTGGAGACCAGCCTCTTTCAGGATCGCCAGCGATTCCTCGGGTGAAACTTTCCATCTGCGCTGAAAATAGTCGATTTCTGAAGCGGTGAATCCCTTGATTTGAACGTGAGGCGCCTTTTCGTGAATCGCCCTCACCATGTTGACGTAGTACTCGAATGGCCATGTCGGGTGGTGCCCTCCGACGATGTGGATCTCACGGATATCGTCATCGACGTGATCGAGGATTTCTTCCAGCGACATCTCGTAGGCATCTTTGTCACCGGTTTTTTTTGCGAAATCACAAAATTTGCAACTGAGGACACAGATATTTGTAGGGTTCACATGACGATTTAAGACGAAGTAAACCTTGTCGCCTGTGACTCTTTTCTTCGCGAAGTCTGCCATGCGTCCGACACCCGAGAGATCGTTTGATTCAAGGATTGCGACACCCTCGGCAGTGGAGAGTCGCTCACCAGCCTGAACCTTGTCCCAGATCGGAAACAGTCGTTTGTCCGAAAGATTCAATTCGACCTTGAGGCTGGGGTCGGCTACTTCCAGTATTGGGACCATTTTGCATCCACTTTCTTCACTATTTCAGGATCCATAATCAGAGGCTTCTGGTAGCCCTGCTTCCATGTGGCGTCGATACCCAGCACGCCTGAATAGACCGGTGCCAGCCCTCTAAATTCAGTCCTCGAAAACATCACGTCGAGTACAGCATCGAATCTGGTGAAAATGCCCCACAATAGATTCTCGTCATCGTCGATATCTACGTCGTCTGAGACGGCGACAACGATCTTCACGCTGCCCAGCAGCGGATTGTCTACAAGCATCTGAACAGCTTCTCTGCCCTGACCTGAACATTGAACTACCAACATCGTTTTGCCCACGAGCCTGTGTTTCACGATCCCTGGTGCAATCGCTCCGATGTTCGCGGGCAGTGCGACCGCCGTAGGTGAACCTTCACCAAGTGGCCCGCCGGTAGCATCAAGGATCATTTTTGATCCCTTGTGCAGGGCTTCGCCTGTGAAGTCCAGCGTGTCGGCGGCTGTTCGTGCGATGAGATGAAAATCTTGCTCCGGGTCGAAATTCCGCCGGATAGCCTGCATTACCTGGGCATAGTCCCTCGGATTGACGTCTGGGCCAACCAACACGAGGTTCTTGGTGAGCGAGAGTTGGCCATCACCGAGCAGTCCGAGAGCCGTCTTGATCGGCTCACGTTGATACCGCGGATTCACCGACACCACCAGCAGGTTGTGGAAGCCTGCTTCGTAGTACGCCCACATATCCTTGACTTCACGACGGATAAGACGGACGAGAGGCGTAAGGGCAAGCTGGGCGGCATCGCCCAGATAGCGATCTTCTTGCGGCGGACGACCCACTACAGTTGCCGGGTATATCGCGTTCTTGCGATGGGTCATCTTTGTTATCTCGAAAACAGGATGTTCCCCGGCAGCGGAGTAGTGTCCGAAATGATCGCCAAACGGGCCTTCGAGCCGTCGAATCCGTGGACGAAGAACACCCTCGAATACGAACTCAGCGTGAGCCGGCACTTTCATGTCGATTGTCTTGGCACGGGTAAGTGGTGTTCTCTGGCCCCGCACTATCCCCGAGAACGCGACTTCATCAAGGCCTTCCGGCAATGGCATGATCGCTGCGAGAATCAAAGATGGGTCGCCACCGACAGCAACTGCCATCTCGAGCGGCTTGCCCATCTTTTCGGCTATCTGGTAGTGGAAGCCACCACCTTTCTGGATCTGCATGTGCATTCCGGTAGTTCGTTCGTCGTACACCTGCATTCGGTACATGCCCATATTTCCCGCACCCGTATTAGGATCGCGGCTCATTACAAGGGGCAGGGTGAAGAACCGTCCACCGTCCTCGGGCCAGCATTTCAGAATCGGTAGTTGGTCGAGCCTTGGATCTTCGACAATTTGCTGCGAGAGGGCTCTGCGGGTGTTTTTCGGCCGAATTTTAAGGAGTCGCCAACCCGTTTTGCGATTCCGCCAGAACGCCCCCATGCTTGGTGGGTTCACGTCCTCCATAAATCGGACAATGTCCTCACCGAGCGCCTCTGCCGGGCGTCCGAGCGCGAGCTCTATCCTCCGCATGGTCGCCATTGAGTTGATGACCAGCGGATAGCGTGAGCCTTTGACGTTCTCGAACAAGAGCGCTGGCAGATTCTCTTTGACAGCGCGAGTGGCGATTTCGGTAACTTCGAGTTCGGCGTCCACTTCTTCAGTGACCCGGTGGAGCTCACCTTCTTTTTCGAGCATTTTCAGAAACGATTGAAGATCGGTGAATGCCAATTACTGAGCCCCTTCTTCTGAGTATGAAGCTGGCTCAGGTCCAAGCCACGGCTTCATCACCGTTGATTCGATTCCCAGTGAGGCGAGGATTCGACCTGCCACCATATCGATTAGATCGCTGATACCACTCGGATTGTGGTAGAAGCCCGGTGAGGCAGGAAGCACTATCGCTCCGGCCTCAGTTACTGCGGTCATATTTCTTAGATGGATGAGGCTGAGGGGCATCTCGCGGGGGACCAACACCAGACGTCGTCGTTCCTTCAGGCAGACATCTGCGGCTCTTTCGAGGAGACCGTTTGATATCCCGTTAGCAATTCGTCCGAGCGTGCCGCCCGAACAGGGCACGACTGCCATTCCATCGATTGGAAACGACCCGGAAGCGATTGGAGATGCCACGTCTTTGTGGTGATATAGCTCGAATTTACCCGCAACCGAACCTGCCTGTGCCCATTCAAGAATTGCTGGCGTATCGGCTTCGGTGTTTCCGGTCAGTACGAGTTTTTCTTCAACCTCAAGCACTTTACGTCCAGCGTCGGTAATCACCGCTTTCACATCGTGCCCGGCAACTAACATCTGCTCTAACACGCGACGGGCGTACGGAGCCCCGCTGGCACCAGCTATTCCCAGAACATAGACACCCATCAGATCAACTCCCCAATAACTACAAATGTGCCGAACAAGATAGCGATGACACCGTTCATTGTGAAGAAGGCCATGTTCAATTTCGACAGGTCGCTCGCTGAAACCAGCGACTGCTCGTACGTCAGCAAAACCGCGGCGATCAAAACACCGATCATGTAGAACACACCTGCGTCGAACATGATCCCGGCCAGTGCCAGCAACAAAACCGCAGCGACATGCAAACCACGGGAAATTATGAGGGCCGCCGGTATGCCGAATTTCGCTGGAATCGAATGCAGACCTTGCTCTCGGTCCACTTTGTAGTCGGCGGTCGCGTAGAGCACATCGAACCCTGCCACCCACGCCATCGACCCTATTCCAATCACGACAAAGCCGATGGGCATTGTGCCAGTCAGAGCCAGCGAAACCGCCGGTGGAACGATGAGGTACACGGCCCCCATGCCGAAGTGGGCAAGCCATGTGAAGCGCTTTAGGTACGGGTAACCAACCATAAGCCCCAGCGGGATCGGTGCCAGAATCCAGATGATGGGATTGAGTTGAGACGTTGCCGCGACGAATATCAATCCGGCAACTGCCATGTACCCGATCATTGCTTTTCGAGTTATCACGCCCAGCGGGATAGCCCTGCTGGCGGTGCGGGGATTTCGTGAATCGATCTCTCCGTCAATCACTCGATTAGCGGCCATGCCGAATGTACGCATACCGACCATCGCCACCAGCACCCATAGAAAATCTGTCCAATCTGGTGCTCCGCTGGCGGATAAGAATGCAGCGAGAATGGCGAACGGAAGCGCAAATATCGAGTGCTCGAACTTGATTGACTCAAGAAACAGAGCGAGCCTTCGCCAACCGGGGAACCCTGTACGGGTTGTGGTGTTCGTCATCGATCTGCAATCCCATTCAACCCGGTTGCTGATGATCCTTGAACTGAATTCACCAGCAAATTCTTCAGGTCTGGGGCTACATCTTTAGGTGTCGGGCCTCCTGAGAAGAGCCAGTGAACGATGAGTTCGTTCACGGCACCCAGCCAAACACGTGCTGCAAGGCTGGTGTTTATGTCGGCGATCTGACCCGTTGCCCTCGCTTCGCCCAGATGTTTGTCGATAACACCCGCAAATCGATCAAATATTTCAGTTCGCTTCGATTCGAATGGATTGCCCATACTATAGCCCTGCGTAATCAGCAGCCGTGCGAGACGCTTTTGTACCGATAGTGCCGACAGGACAGCCTCAAGAGCTGCTTCGGCGGCCTCCAGTGGCGAATCAGCCTGCGAGGCAGCTCTCTCGGCACGTCGCACTAGCTTGTTGGCGAGACGATCCATCACTGCGAAGAAAAGATCTTCTTTGCTTGGGAAATGAAAGTACAGGCCGCCCTTGGACATCGATGTTCGCTTGCCGATTTCATCGACCAGAGCGTCGTGATACCCGTTGTCAGCAAACACGACTTCAGCCGCCTCGAGGATGCGTTCTCGAGTACGATGTTTTTGCAACGTTGATGATTCTGACATGACAGTGAGCGTTGTTGAGACTCCAAAACCGACCGACCAGTCGGTAGATTCAACTACATTTTACTGCCTGTTATTTGTTACTGCAATCGCCTCGAAGAGTACAGGGTGTAGATCATGGTTGTACGTACACTGGGCGAGGTCTAATCTTCTCGGAGAACTGATGACTACCGACCTTATAAACACACCACCTGAATTCCACATACTTGCTGCGGGAGTACGCGCCCCTGAAGGACCGGCGATCGATTCAGAAGGTCGATTGCATCTCGTTAGTTCAGAAGATGCCGCTATATTCCGTGTATCAGGCGATGGTGACATTCAAGAGGTGGCGAGCACAGGAGGCCGACCGAACGGGCTCGTGTTCAATTCGGCAGGCGAAATGTTCGTCGCTGATGCTGCGCTAAAGGCGATTCTGCGAATCGACGCTGGCGGTTCTTCTGAAATATTTGTTGATGAATATGAAGGGACAAGCTTCGGGGGGCCAAATGACCTGTGCTTTCTCCCGAACGGCGATCTTCTGTTCACCGACCCCATTCGTCGCCCGCAACCCGACCCTGCCATCAGTCCGGTGTACCGGGTCACACCTGACGGGAAAGTTAGCGCATTTGCGAACGAACTCGCATATCCGAACGGAATCGCAGTGTCCACCGATGGATCTCAGGTCTACGTTTCCGAAAGCCGAGCGCAACGACTCGTTGCTTTTACGGTGGACGACTCAGGAAACCTGCTTGACCAGCAACTTGTGCGACGCTTTAGAGAGCCTGGAAACCCTGACGGATTGGCAGTCGATGTCGAAGGCAACATCCTCCAAACCCTGCCGGGCATTCGTGCCGTGGCGTATATCAGTGCAAGTGGAGAACTGCTCGATCTCTATCACGTGGCTGACTGGGCACCGGCTAACCTTGCATTCGGGGGCGACGACATGAAAACGGTCTACGTTTGCGGAGCAGCCCAGAACTCGATCTATCAGTTCCGCCACCCGTTCGCGGGCGCACCGCTTTACTAGTAGAAATCGTGCGCCACTCGGTTCCTACCGGCGTTTGAACTCACGCTCCAGATCGTTGATGTTTATCTGGACGATAGTGGGGCGCCCGTGCGGGCATGTATTCGGGCGATCGGTCTTTTCAAGTTGACGAACCAGATCCTTGCATTCTTCGGCTGAAAGAATCTGTCCTGCCCGAATTGAAGAGTGACAGGCAATTGTTGCAAGCATCCGGTCGCGCCATGTATCCCCTGTGCCACCTTCGCCAAGCTCATCCAGCACTCGGACAAATACCTGACCGGCCCCGTCACCGCTCGCTCGTGTGGCCAGCGATGCCGGTACGCTGCGTACGATCAGGCTGTTTGAGCCGAACTCCTCAACTCCCCAACCAACACGGTTGAGCTCTTCAAGATGCTCCTGCACCGTTGCCATTGCTCCGGGAGCGAGATCGACCGAAGCCGGTTCGAGCAGTGGTTGAGATTCCGACACACTCTGCTCAAAGCGTTGCCGAACCTGTTCAAATACCACTCGTTCGTGCGCTGCGTGCTGGTCGATCATGTAAATGCCATCGGGCCCTTCTGTGAGGATGTACGTCTCGTGTGCCTGCCCGATTACGCGCAAAACGGGTAGCGTGTCTTTGGGGGTGTTCGTTGGAATGACGGGTGCAACCGTTGTACTTTGCTGATCATGCAGTTGCGATTGTTCCACCAACACCGAGGGATCAGGCCATTGCGAGAATCCCGAGCCTGCCTGTGAAGAGTGGTCTTGCGATTTGCCGTATTCGCCTCGGCTCGATGGAGCGTGACGCATCCCTGGTGTTCGGAGGAGGCCCATCGAACCGGTGGCTCGACCCACGCCGAGTCCATGTACTGGTGCCGAGGCGGAGAGCACACCTCGTATAGCCCGCTGGACGACCGAGTAGACGAGATCTTCCCGCAGAAATCGAACTTCGGCCTTTGCGGGGTGAACATTCGCGTCGACATCGTCAAGTGGCGTACGGATTCTGGCGACAGCGATCGGGAAGCGTCGTTCTGGGAGGAAGCCGTGATAGGCCTGTTCGATGGCATATGAAAGTCGACGTGACTGAATCCATCGACCATTCACCGATATGGTCATATAAGTTCTGTTCGAACGATTAAGAGAAGGCGAACTGACCAGACCGTCGATGGTGAAGGCGGCTGATTCGTCGGGTTCGATGGCGAGCATTTGTTCCGCAACTTTGGCTCCGTAAACTCCCGAAACCGCATCGACGAGTTTTCCCGACCCAATTGTCCGAAGTCTCTCTCGTCCATCAGCGTTGAGACTGAACGCCACGTGGGGATATACAAGTGCGAGCGAACCCAGCATCGATTGAATGCGGGATAGCTCGCGACCCGCAGAACCGAGGAATTTCAATCTGGCCGGTATATTGCTGAACAGCCCCGCAACCTCGATGCGAGTCCCCTGCGGCGCCCCTGCGGGTTCGACATCTCCGGCTTTGCCGAAATCGACGAGAAATCTTGCTCCGGTACTGGAATCTTTTTCTCTGGAGACGGCTTCAACGCGGGCGACAGAGGCTATCGACGGAAGTGCCTCGCCACGAAATCCTAACGTCGGTATCGCTATCAAATCGGATGATTCGTCAATCTTCGAAGTGGCGAATCGCTCGAACGCGAGTGAGAGTTGATCGGAAGGTATGCCCTGCCCGTTGTCGACGACCGTGATTGATTGGGCACCACCAACAACGATGTTGACATCGACACGAGTCGACCCTGCATCAAGAGAGTTCTCAACCAGCTCTTTCACGACTGATGCCGGGCGTTCGATTACTTCACCCGCCGCGATGCGGGATGCGATCTCGTCACTCAGGATCCGAATCGGCATCTGGACTCGTTAATTCTTAGACTTCTGACTTAGTTCATCGGTGAGAAGTGCAGTTTACTTGCAGCCCAGTCCTACCAGCCCTGAATGAGAGGGTTTATCAGAAAGAATCTGATGCTACAGACGGCGAATCTTGTCGGTGAGTACGGTATACCCGAGCGCAGCTACCAGCAGTCCAGCACCTGCTATCGCGAAGGCGATACGTACATCCAGGAATGCCGTGATGAACCCGAGCGGAACTGCGCCAAGCGGTATCAAGCCGAAATTCATCATGTAAACACCCATCACTCGACCACGATGCTCATCATCGGTCTGCTCCATGATGAGGGACGCATTTAGAGCACGGCGACCTGAGTCGCCAAGCCCTAAAACGATCATTATCACGAGCGCAACCACATAAGACGTTGTGATTGCAGCAAGAAGAATGGCCCCTCCAGAAAGCATGCTCGTGATCAGCAGAACCCAACCGCGGTGATTGTTTTTCGAGAGCCCTGCGATCACCAATGAGCCCACGAGTGCCCCGACCCCGATCATGCTCAGCATCAGGCCCAGCGCCTCAACGTCGAGCTTGAACACCTCTTCTATCTGCACCGGCAGCAGCGTTCTGAATGGCATCGCCAGCAGTGCGGTGCTCAATGCGACCAACAGCAACATCAACACAGTGCGGTTGTGCTTGGTGTACACCAACCCTTCCTTGATATCGCTCCACATACGACGATTCGCGTTCGCAACCGGTGTCATGCTCGGTACCCAGGCGGTCAGGATGAACGCAACCACTGTCAATCCTGCCATCACGAAGTAAGTAGCACCGGGACCGGCAAAGCCATAAATCAGTCCGCCGATACCCGGAGCGGCAACTGTCATCAATGACAATCCCGACGCGTTCAATGCGACAGCGTTTGTGAGGTGATCGTCATCGACCAGTTGTCCGATTATCGCCTGCCTTGCCGGCATCAAGAACGCCCAGACTATTCCCTGACCGACTGATGCGCCCACGAGGTGGTACACAGTGATGGTGTTGGATGTAATCGAAAATGCGACGAACAGAGTGATCAACAGCATTCCAAGCTGACCGATCTGAATGATCCGTTTTCGTGAATAACGGTCGGCGACTGCACCCCCATACAGAGAAAGCAGCAGGATCGGAGGAGCAAATCCTGCTCCGACCACAACCACGGCAATCGGGGACTTCGTCAATTCCCAGGTCAGAAACCCGCGGGCAAGCATCTGTATGTTCACGGCTGCCATCAGGAGCAGCATTCCGAACCAGAGGTGCCTGAATCCGGATTGACCGAGCGACGAGAATGTCCTTGCCAGCACCCTGCTCTGCTTCGACCTGACGCGGGATACGCCTGACGTTGCAGCTGTAGAGGGTTTGATTTCTGACAAGTTTTGCGGCTATCTGCTTATTCGAATTGCGAGTGCGAACGTGGTTGGTGGTGGTGTGGCTACTGTATACGTCGGATTCGTGGCAACAGGAATACTGAGAGTATCGCAAATCCCATCAGTACCGCAGCAACTACGCCAACAGAAGGACGGGCGCCGAACTCTTTCATGGCAAATCCAAGCGGGAGCATACCGAGCGGGAGCATACCGAAACTCATCATCAAGACACTCATCACCCGTGCCCGGTACTCATCAGTAGTGTTTTCCATCATCACACTTTGACCAAGTGCCCAGCGGGCCTGTTCAGCGAGTCCCATCCCGACCATCCCGACAACTCCCGCGGCGTAGACGGGGATGCCCACGATCAACCCCAACGATAACCCGGCAACCCCGGCCCCTCCGAGAACCACCCATCCCCTGCGATGACCTTCTCGCAGGTTTGCGATCGAGATCGAGCCGATCAGACCACCCAGACCGAGAGCGGTCAAAAGAACGCCGACATCTGCCGGCTCGGATCCATAGACATCCTTGGCGTAGACCTGCACCAACATCCGAAACGGCATTGACAGTAGTGCGACGACGATCCCGTAGATCAACAGGTGCAGCACCAGTTTGTTCTTACCGATGTATCTAAATCCGGCGATTATGTTCGCGAGCACAGGTTCCCGAGAGGTGTCGGTTTCGGGGTGCATCTTTGGAACCAGTGATGTGAATATGACAGCACTCAGCATCACAAGACTGACGATCACGTAGACATTCTCGGGGCCGATTGTTTCGTACAGGATACCGGCGAGAGCGGGAGCCACCAACGTCATCATGCTCATTGCCATAGCGTTGAGAGCGAATGCATTTGGCAACTGATCCTTGCCGACAAGCGATGGAATTGCGGCCTGCCTCGCGGGCATTTGCAATGCGAACATCGCACCCTGAAGTACCGAGACAGTGAATAGATGGCCCCATGCCAGATTCCCTGTAAACATCAGCAAGGCGACACCTCCCGCCAGCACACCGTTCGCCGCCTGGGAAAACTGGATCAGCAAACGGCGATCCATGCGATCACCGAGGACTCCACCGTAGAGCGAGACGATGAGCAGACTCGGTGCGAAGCCCATACCGACGATCCCCGTGATGAAAGGGTCGTTGGTCATCTCGTACACGAGAATCCCGCGTGCGACCATCTGCATCTGGAATCCGCCCATAGCAAGGACCATTCCTATCCAGAGCATTCGAAAGTCACGGTGCTGAATGACTGTCTCGAAGGTGTGATTGAACGAACGAGCAATAATGCCGAACCTTGGAGCGCGGGTAGTCGGCTGTGCAGTATCAGTCGGATTCTCGCGGCTGTCGGTTGGGGGTTTTACTGCCAAATTACTTTCAAAACGGAATTCACGATCAACTCGGGACGTTCATCGACGAAGGGTACTCCAGGTCTTGCTTCATGGTGGTTAATTGTCGGCGTTGGTGTCCTGTCGTACAGGATTACTGTCTTGTACTCTTGCTGGTCGAACGATTTTCCCACTCTTGAGGACATTGCAGATGACAAGTTCAACAAGCCTGATTGAACCGACTATCGGAGATATTCACGTGGTTCGAACGGCGATCGCAGACCACATTCTCCGGACTCCGCTCCGACAGTATCCTGTTCTTTCTGAACTCCTGGATGCCGATGTCTGGGTCAAACACGAGAACTTTCAACTGCTCGGGGCGTTCAAAGTGCGCGGTGGGATCAACCTTGTTTCACAGACGACACAAAAGGAGCGCGATCGTGGGTTCATAACTGCGTCTTCAGGCAATCACGGCCAGTCGATTGCGTATGCGGCCC
>JAJRZP010000076.1 GCA_024275195.1 Chloroflexota bacterium
ACACCACGTACGTGGTACACCACGTACGTGGACACTACTCCGCCCACATGGCGGTATAGACGGAGCAACTCCCGCATCAAGGCTGTCAACAACGTCCGTGGGAGGTACAACTAATGCCTCCCAGCTAAGCGTAAGATCATCGTTTCCCGAGAACGAACCAATTCAGAAGCGATACCAAGTCCAACTTGGCAACTACTCCCGAACAGCAATCTCCGACCGGATTTCGTGCAAACCTGGCTGTGAAGCTCGGCGCGCTCGGCAATGCCAGATACCGGCGTTACTGGCTGGGCTCGCTTGCATCAGTTGGCGCGATACAGATAGTCACGATGGCGCAGGGATGGCTGATCGTCGATAAGCTCGGCGGGTCAACGGTTGATATCGGTGTGTTGGGCGGTGCAACAGCAGTTCCGACAATATTGGTCAGTCTTTTTGGTGGTGTTCTTGCCGATCGTGTCGATCGCCGCAAGCTGATCATTGCGGTATCGATCGCGTCCACCGCTTTACTGATGTTGCTTGCGATTCTCGACGCCACCAACACGGTGATGATCTGGCACGTGGTGGCCATCGCCTCAGCCCAGGGATTGGTGATGGGATTCGATGGTCCCGTTCGTAGCTCTTACTTCCCTCTACTCATCGAACGGAAGCATATGTCGAGTGCGGTTGTGCTTGGGACCGTGATGTGGCAGTTCAGTCGATTGGTTACACCCATAATTGGCGGCGTGCTGATCACGTATGGCGGAACTCAGTCGGTCTTCTTCGTAGGAGTTCTGGGTTGGGCGAGCATGCTTCTCGTCATGATTTCGTTGAAAGTCAGTTCGCCCGCGGCGGAGAAGTCTCGCAATGTGGTTGGCGACATCGTTGAGGGTGTTCGATTCATTCTTTCGAGGCGTGACTTTGTCCTGTTGATCGGGCTCACCTATTCGACGCATTTCTTCGGCATGCAGTACTTGCAGTTGATGCCGTTCTTAGCCAAGCGGTTTGAACGTGAAGCCGATGGATTCGGAATCATGCTATCGGCACTGGGTTTGGGAGCGTTGGCTGGTACGTTCACTGTGGGGAAGGTTCGCGCTAATCCTCGGGTTGGCTACTTCATGCTGGGTGGCACAATCACGTTCACAGTCGCGGTGATTTCGTTTGCGTTCGCTCCATCGTTTTACGTGGCACTATTGTTTTTGTTCCTGGGGGGTCTGGCCAATACGATCTTCTTCGTGGTGGCGATGACAACGCTTCAGTTGCGAGTGCCTGAGAGGATGCGCGGTCGGGTAATGGGTATCTACACGATCACCTTCAGCCTTATTCCACTGGGCGGGGTCATGGGCGGGATCGTCGCTTCGGTATATGACGAACGAGTAGCAGTGGCAGTTGGTGCGGTGATCCTGACTACGATTTTCATTTTTGTAGGCGTCACTCAACCGACGATTCGAAACCTGAATGGCTCGAAATTGGAAGAAAAGTGAGCGACGCCGAATCGAGGTCGCCGGTAGATCGGCGCACGAGCGCTCTATCGTTCAGACCTTTCCGTATTTATTTTGGCGGAACTGTGTTGGCGATGAACGCACTTCGACTTGGTGCCGTCGCACAGGGATTGCTGATGTGGGAACTGACCGGCTCGCCGATGAGCCTTGGTGGGGTGGCGGCAGCAACCGCGATACCGATGATGCTGGTGAATGTGTTCGGTGGAGTGCTTGCCGATCGGTTCGAGGCAAAATTCCTGCTTGGCGGATCGTCGTTGATAGGCGCACTGCTGTTTGTAGTGCTTGGTGTCCTCGACCTGACCGACACGGTTCGGCCGTGGCACATTTTCGCTCTGGTTATTTTTGCTGGATTCGTGGCTGGTGCCGATCAGCCCTCGCGGCAGGCCTATTTTCCGTCACTGGTTCCAAAATCGGCCATGAAGAGCGCTGTAACGATAAATGGCTCGCTTATGGCGTCAGCTTCGGTTGTTGCACCGACACTCGGTGGGTTGCTGATGGCGGCATTATGGTCGCAGGAAGAATCTCTCCGGGTCGGCGACTCGGATGGCTGATACTGGGCGGTGCCACATCATTCTCGGCGATCATGCTGGTGGTATCGAATTCGCCTTCTCTGGGTCTGGGTATGGTTCTGGCCGCCGTTGCCCATTTCGGGAATGGACTATTCAATATTTCAGCGATCGTCGCGGTTCAGTTACGTGTTCCAGAGGATATCCGCGGTCGTGTGATGGGTGTGTTTGCCATCTCACAGAGCGTTGGAATACTTGGTGGACTCTGGACTGGCACGCTGGCGACTCTGGTGGGGTTGAGGATGGGAATGATGATCGGCCCGGCAATCATGTTGCTAATGATCGTCACTATCTTCGTAACCCAAAGAAAAGTCAGAAATCTGCACGAAGATCCGGCACACGACAGGTGACCGAATTCGTCGTCGCATATAGGCTTGAATCCGATGGGTGCGACCGACAGAAATACGAAACCAGACCTTAGCGTGGTGCGTGCGAGACTTGAGCAGCGCGAAGAGCAACTTTCGCCCTTTGCTTCTCGATCAGTAGATTCAATACGAGCGATTCAGGAGATGCCATCTCCGACCCGTACCGAGTTTCAGCGTGATCGTGACCGAGTGGTGCATACGAACTCGTTTCGTCGGCTGAAGCACAAGAGTCAGGTGTTCGTGGCACCGCAGGGCGATCATTTCACAACACGGCTAACACATGTCATCGAGGTGTCTCAGGTCGGTCGGTCGATCGCACGTGGGTTGAATCTTAACGAGGATCTGGTCGAGGCGATTGGCCTCGGGCATGACCTGGGTCATACCCCGTTCGGACACATCGGTGAAGAAGTGTTGAACCAGATGCTTTCGAACGGGTTTCACCACAGTCGTCATTCAGTCAGGTTGATCACTCTGCTTGAGAAGAACGGGAAGGGACTGAACCTAACTGAAAACGTAGTCGAGGGAATTCGCAAGCACTCGAAGCCTGAAGGTCAGTTTCTGTCGAGGGCAGCAGTGGTGGATCTGTCGTTAGAGGCGCAGATAATACGAATATCCGATGCTCTGGCGTATCTTGCACACGATATCCTCGACGCGCTGCGATCGGACTACATCAAGATAGAAGATCTCCCCGCCGAAGCCATCGATGCGCTCGGTGAGCGGCATTCACAGCGGGTAAATGCAGTGGTAAATGACGTTATCGAGTCGTCGTGGGATTGCACAGGCGAAATCGAAGTCGATCGCACCGAAAGTGTTGAAGATGTCGACGTGGGCGACCTCGATATACCGTGGATCAGGATGTCGCCAGAGCTTGGAAAGATCGTCACCGATCTACGAGTTTTCATGTTCGAGCGGTTCTATCACCCGATTAGTGCGTCGGTTGAGGGGCGCAAAGCCGCGGCGATTGTCGGAGTGTTGTTTGAGCACTTTAATCACAAACCCGAATTAATACCTGCGTGGCTGCGTGAACTATCGGGCTCTACGGAGCAGGCGGCGGCCGACTACGTGTGTGGAATGACCGACAATTTCGCCCTGATGATGGCCGAGCAGGTGAGGCCGGGGCTGAGCGACGGGGTATTTCAGGGTCGTATCTAGAAATGGGTAGAAATTACCCCGAGTAACGCGTTATTGGGAAAATACTATACGTATACTTCCCGAATCAGTTCCGCCTATCCGAAACCGTGTGGAGTCTAATCTCCCACAGTGGGTGTGACAGCATCCTTCGGAGTTCACGGTCGCATCCTTTAGGATGTGCAGAGTTTCAATGATATGGCGCTAGTCGACGAGGTAAAAAGCCGGTCCGATATCGTTCAGGTCATTTCAGATTATGTCGACCTGGATACTTCGTCGCGCCAGCCCAAAGCCCTGTGCCCGTTTCACTCTGAGCGTACGCCCTCATTTGTGATCTATCCCGAGACGGGCAGTTGGCGGTGCTTTGGTTCTTGTGCTGAGGGTGGCGACGTTATCTCCTTCGTGATGAAGCGGGAGAATATGTCGTTCGTTGAGGCGCTTGAGAGTCTTGCCAACCGCGCTGGCATCAAGGTTGAGGATCGCAAGAACGAACCACGTAAGAAGCCGATCACAGGCTTGATTGAAGCGAACGAGATCGCTGCCGAATACTTCCTTTCGAGATTGAAAGCACCTGTTGGCGAGGACACACTTGCGTATCTGGCCGACCGAGGAATCGATATCGAAACTGCTGCTAGGCGTGGATTGGGACTCGCTCCGAGTGGGATGGAAACACTTGCCGGACACCTTCGAACCCGAAACGTCCAGGCAAAATCGGCGCGTGATGCTGGTTTGATCACCCGCAAAGATGATGGATCGTGGCGAGACATGTTCACGGGGCGCCTCACGATCGAGATTCGTGATGCCCGAGATCGAATTATTGGGTTCGGGGTCAGAACCCTCGATGGATCGGAGCCGAAGTATCTCAACACTCCGCAGACCGATGCATTCGACAAATCGTCGATTCTGTATGGCCTGAACTGGGCTGCCGAGTCGATACGGGCGTCGAACGAAGCAGTGGTCGTCGAAGGTTACATGGATGTTATTGCCGCCCAGGAACATGGTTTTACGAACGTGGTTGCATCGATGGGTACTGCGGTCACAGGTCAGCAGCTTGATGCACTGGCACGGCACGCCACTGCCGGGGGAACCGGAGTCATCGTGCTGTGTCTCGATTCAGATGCCGCAGGCGAGGCAGCAACGATGCGGGCTCTCGAGGGAGTGACCGCGGAACTGAGCACTGGTCGGCGTCGTGGAATCGAAGTGAAGGTCGCTCGCCCAGACGGCGGAAAAGACCCAGACGAAGCGATACGGTCGAATCCAGATAGTTGGAGGACCTCGCTGAGTGATGCTGAGCCGTTGCTCGATTACTTGATTGTTGCAAAGTCGAAACTTCATAACCTCGAATCAGGTCAGGGAATCGCTGACTTTGCGAACAGTGTTGCCCCGCTGATCTACAACATCACGAATGACTACGATCGTGATCGCTACTGGTCAACCACAGCAAAGCTTACCGGAATTACTGAGCAGAGACTCAAATCAATTGTTGATAAGCCCCGTGCTGGCTCGCGTCGCAAGAATTCTTCAACAAAGGGAAATCGTTCGCAGTTTATTGGGTCAGGACGAATTTCGTCAGAGCAGTTAACTGAGGTGTTGGGTGCGTCTGGAGGTGATCCGCTCGAAGAGCATCTGCTCTCGCTCATACTGCAACGGGAGGATTTGCGTGAGCATGCAATAGCTATGCCGACCGAGTTTTTACATCAGTCAGACAATAGGGCTTTGTTTACGGCATGGCAGTCGTCATCTAAAATCGGCGAAATTTCGCACGAACTCGGCGATGATTTGACGGAAAAGGCGCACCTGCTGGCCGAACGTGAACTTCCTCCGTCAGATCTGGCACGGCATATTGAGGATGTCACCCAGTGTGTGAT
>JAJRZP010000077.1 GCA_024275195.1 Chloroflexota bacterium
CGCTATCACTGGTAAACCCATCCTCGGCAGCACGTGCCCTTGCGAATGGTTCGCCAAATATCGAGCGGGTCGACCGTCTTGTTCAAACCATTGCCGCACAGTTCGATATGCAATCAGATGTGGTCGACGAAACGGTCGAACTGGTCGATGGCTGGCTTGAGAGAAATCGGGCATAGGTGCCAGTGGTACGTTTTCTGAGAGGTCGATTTCGGTTGGCTGAATCGTCAACTCGTGCGTCAGACCGCAATTGTGTGATCTGACAGGCAGACGTTGAGAACTGGTTGGACAGGGGTCGGGATCATGCAATGCATTGGGAATCGATTTTGACTGAATTTCCGGACAGGGCGTCGTCCGCCCCTGATTGGCACTCATTCATATTTGCTTAAAACGAACCATGGCAGACTTCCCGCCACGACAGGCTGGTCACGAAGACCGCTAGAATTCTCGTTTTCATCGAACTGCCTGACCGACGAGGAGCTAGCGTGGCGAGCAACGACCCGAACCGTCCCAACATACTGTTCATCCTGAGCGACGATCAGGGCGCATGGGCGATGAACTGCGCCGGCACCCCGGAGGTGCGTACACCGAATCTTGACCGCCTCGCGGATACAGGGATTAGATTTGAGAATTTCTTCTGTGCGTCACCTGTTTGCTCACCGGCGCGGGCCTCGATTCTCACTGGTCAGATACCGTCGCAGCACGGCGTTCAGGATTTTCTCAGGGCAGGGAACTCGGTTGACCTTCCGGGGGACGACAAGACGATTCAATACCTTGAAGGCCAAACTACGTACACCGAACTCCTCGCTGAAAACGGCTACGACGTGGCACTGAGCGGCAAGTGGCACATCGGCGATTCGGCGACTCCTCAGGCAGGCTTCGCTTACTGGAACGTGCATGCCACGGGTTCTGGCAACTACTACAACGCTCCGATGTTTCAGAACGGCGAGCAGTACACGTCAGACGGTTATTTCAGTGACGTTATCACCGACAATGCAATCGGCTATCTGGACGATCAGAAGAGTTCTGAAAAGCCCTTCTCCATGAACGTTCACTACACCGCACCACACGCACCATGGGGCCGTGAGCAGCACCCTTCCGATCTTTATGACGACTACTTCGACAACTGCCCGTTCGACACTGTTCGATGGGACCCGATACACCCGAATCACCTGCTGAAAGAGGGTGCCTCAGGAAGCGTCGGCTCGACCGCCGCCGAGCGGCGTGAACTGCTCAGCGGATACTTCGCCGCGATCACCGCGATGGATGCCAACATCGGTCGCCTGATCGACTGGCTCGAAGCAAACAACCTCCGCGAGAACACCCTGATTGTATTCACCGCCGACAACGGCATGAGCATGGGTCACCACGGCATCTGGGGCAAGGGCAACGGGACATTTCCGGCCAACATGTACGACACCGCCGTTAAGGTGCCAGCATTGATTTCCAGGCCCGGCCACGTTCCTGAAGGGCAGGTCGTGTTGAACCTGCTCAGCCACTACGATCTGTTTCCGACGATTCTGGATTACGTGCGTCTTGGCTATGTGTTCGCCGATGCCAGAGAGTCGCTGCCGGGCACGAGTTTTGCGTCGATTCTCGAAGGAGGTCTACACACCTTCGATCGGTCGGTCGTGGTGTTCGACGAGTACGGACCCACTCGGATGATCCGGACCAACTCGCTGAAATACATCCACCGATATCCTGACGGTCCGCACGAGTTCTACGATCTCGCGAACGATCCCAACGAAACCGTGAACGCTATCGACGATACGGCGTTTCGCTCGATCATTCGTGGGATGCGAAACGAGTTGCAGGAGTGGTTTGATCGCTACGCCGAGCCAGAACGTGACGGATCGACACAGAACGTCAAGGGCAGGGGGCAGATCGACGTTGTCGGCGGAACCGAAGAAGCGTTCGCCCAGGACCTTACGTTCATGCGAGACCTGTAGAAAGTGCGACGTGGCGTGATCGTCGCTGATCGGAAAGTCAGGCCAATCGCTTCGCACGGTCGCCGACCCGAATAATCACATTGATCGATACGATACAGACCGGTGGCAAAGGCAAGATCGGCGCAACCCTGCATACATATCCGCCACGGCTCAACCCGGACGAATAGTCCGAAGACTTCTCATTTCGCCTGAAGTTACCGTTGTGCGACCAACCGCACTCCGTTACGATGCATCAGTATTTAGCATTTAGTAACTGGAGGTTCCGATATGGTGATCCTGATAAATACGATCAAAAATAAAGGTGGGGGTTCTAAAGGCGGCGGCAAAGGTGGAGGTGGAAAACCATCAAACGCGCCGAGCACTACCGGGAGGCCCTCAGGTGGTGGTAGGGGCAACAACCCACCCAGTAAGTAGAAGAACAATATTTGGATAAATTATCCGAGTATTGTTATTCGTTAACTTGAGCGGAACGCGAGACTCAAGACCTCCACTCCGTATCCGGTTGTCCCCCCTGTGCCATCCGCCCCTAGACAAATCCGCCAGAATCACCGATATTGAAGCAGTGCGCCAAAGACGAGGCCAGTCCCGCAGTGCAAAATCGGTAACCCTCTAAGCGGTAGACGCCTTACCAGCAGTGGGAACCCAGACATAGAACATCCGCTGCGTGTCTCGTCCGAGTCAGTCCGGACCTACCAGGAAAGTGATCCGAGAATCCCTTTCCGTTCCCGTGCGCTTAGATGCGCCCAACGGATTCGATCCAACAAATCGAACCATTCCCAGGTGAAGTGTTCAACTCATCACCCTAATAAAGCGATCGCTGAACTTAATATTCACCGACGCATTCCCGTCTCAAGATCCTCGATGCAGGAAAGTAGGGGCCAAGTATCGTGCAGGGATTTACATCGGAACGGTCAAGCTGCGCGACCTCTCACGAGATCTGTTAATCAGACTCTCCGCATCAGGCGTTCTACTGCTCAAGAGGCAGTTGCGAAAAACAAACTGCAGCGACATAACGCAAATCACCTGATTCGAAAACCAATCTCGGTAAAATGTCTCACCGCATCCAACCCAATCGGATCACAGGCAAAACCAACCACCGAAAACACGCCAAAAAAGAAAGGGATCGTCCAAACGGGCGATCCCTTTCTTAGTTCACGAATGGAGCGGAAGAGGAGATTCGAACTCCCGACCCTCTCCTTGGCAAGGAGATGCTCTACCACTGAGCCACTTCCGCTAGCACTCTCAACAGTAAGCATTCTTCCGCAGATGGTCAAGACGCCGCGCGTGTGTTTCGTTCACATGCGGACGGCGTTAGACAGCAACTTGCCGAATTCAAGCTTTGAAACGGATGCTCCAGATCCATTTTCACATGTCGCAACCACAACGCCAATGACGCGAACGACTGGACATGAGACTTTCAGAAAACCCGCCGAGATCAACTGGCGAGATGATCGGTGATCGATCCGGCCGCGGTTGCCAACCCTTCGACGCTCAGAGGAAGCAGCACTCTGAAAGTTGAGCCCGTGCCTTCAGTGCTATCGACCGTGATGGTTCCGCCGTGGAGTTCGACAATCGACTTGATTATCACCAACCCAAGACCGGTTCCGGCCTCTCTTCTCGTCAGCTCGTTGTCGGCACGGAAGAAGGGACTGAACAGTTTGGGCATATCAGACTCGCTGATCCCGATACCCTGATCGATAATCGTCAGGCACATCCGCCTGTTCTCACGAGAAAGCCGAACAGTAGTGTTCGTGGCAGGAAGCGAGTACTTGGACGCGTTCGTTAGCAGGTTGCTGATCACCTGGGAGATCCTCTTGTCGTCCCCTGTGATCCACGCAGACTCTGTCGGGAGATCGAGCGATAGTCGCTGGTTTTTCAACTCGAAAATTGAATGAGCCTCGTCAACTGCCGACTTGATTACACCGGTGAGGTCGATTTCGCTTGTGTCGATATCAAACGAACCAGCTTCGGCTCTGGCGACATCCAGCAGGTCTTCTATTAGTCCCTCAAGTTTCCAGCCGTTGTTTCGAATATAGCCAAGTTGCTCGGCCTGCTTCGGGGTCAACGTGCCGGTCCTGTCTTTCGAGAGGATACTTGCGAATGCCAGCAATGCGGTAAGTGGGGTTCGCAGTTCGTGAGAAACTCGGGACAAAAACTCCGACCTCATCTCGTTGAGGCGAACCAACTCCCGATTCTCGCTATCCAACTGCCGCGCGAACCCGAGCACTTTTTCGGCCTCTACCCGTTCAGATTCATCGCGTATCGTCGAGATACTTCTGGTGATTTTTCCAGAGGAATCGCGAATAGCGGTCATGTTGACGCTGACATCGATGGAGCCACCACCCTTCACAACGAACTTGACCCGGGCATCGACAACCGACCCAACGTTGCGGAACCTTCTGAGAATGCTTTTCGCCTTCGAACGATCTGAAGGATGGTACAGATCGAACACACGCATTCTTTCCAGTTCATCCGGTTCGTAACCCAGGGTAATGTTGGCCGTTCGATTGTGATCGACGATAAATCCAGTTTCAACATCTACTGAGATGATCATGTCGGGGGCACTGTTGTACAACTCCCGATACCGTTCGTCGCTCTCGGCGAGCTGTTTGACGAGTTCGACGACTTTCTGGTGCTCGACAACGTTGGAAAAGCCACAGATTCCAGTGGGTCTTGAAAATTCATCGATGAAACAAGACGACCAAGCCGCCTGAACGGTTGGTTACGGGCGTCATGGCATTCGATTGACGCCCAGCCAGCAGATGATCATTGGCGTTTTCTACCAGCTATCCTCGAAGTGTACGGATGACGGTGGTTCGGATGGTTCACCGAGAAGGCTTTAGTCGCTGACCTTGATGAGTAGCTTGCCGAAGTTCTTGCCCCGGAGCAGTCCGATGAACTCCTCGGGAGCGTTCTCGAAGCCGTCAACGATGTCTTCCCTGTATTTGAGTCGACCTTCTTTGATCCATGCTGCAAGTCTGGCGCGCCCGATTTCATGCCGACGTTCAAAGTCGTAGACGAGAAAACCGCGAGCAGTCGAACGGGTGCGCAGCAGTGATCCGATGTTTCGAGGCCCCTGTGGAACCTCAACGGCGTTGTACTGTGATATCTGGCCACAGATGGCGATGCGCGCCGAATCGGCAAGATTGTCCATAACGGCATCGAGAATCGTACCGCCGACGTTGTCGAAGTAGGCATCGACACCGGCTGGCGACAGTCGAGCGAGTTCCTCTGAAACATTCTGAGTTTTGTAGTTGATCGCCGCATTGAACCCGAGTTCGTTCACGACGTACGAACATTTCTCGTCACTACCGGCGATTCCGATGACGAAACACCCGTTTATACTGCCGATCTGTCCAACTACACCGCCAACAGCGCCCGATGCCGCCGAGACCACGAGCGTATCACCCGCTCTGGGCTGGCAAACTTCGAGAAGCCCGAAATAAGCGGTGAGTCCGGGCATGCCAAGTACACCGACCGCGGTTGAGATCGGTGCAAGTTCGGGGTCGACCAACTTCACTGTGTGAGCCGGGACCGCTGCCCATTCCTGCCAGCCGATATTCGACCTGACCGTGTCTCCGACTCTGAACATCGGGGATCTGGACTGCTCGACGCGGGCGACGACTTCGCCGGTCATCACGTCGCCGGGCTGTAGCGGCGTTGCATACGACGGTCCAGAGCGCATTCGCCCTCGCATGTAAGGATCGAGGCTCATGAACAGGGTTCGGACCAGCACATCGCCATGCTCGGGTTCGGGGATGGGGGACTCGTCGATAGCAAAGTTTTCTGCGGTCGGTTCGCCATCCGGGCGACTGGCCATTACCCATGCTCGATTTATTCCGGTCTGCATATTGTTCTCGTTCTCAAAGGCTCGTCCGATGTTTACAACTTGCCGTCGTACTCGATCCCAAGATTTCCATAATCGTCGACCTTGACTGTCCACGACGGATGAACGACTGTGGTGCAGTCGGGTTCTTCGATGATTGCTGGACCGCTAAACACGGCTCCAGCCGGTAATCTCTTGCGATCATACACCGGCGTGCTGACGATTCCTTTTTCACCAGAATTCTCTGCGAAATAGACAGGTCGCTCACCCTTGGAAGCGACGGATGCATCGCTCCCGACGTTCTCAAGTCTTCGCATTTCAGGACGGGCGATCTTACCGATCGTCGTCAGGCGAAGGTTCACCAGTTCGACCGGCTCGTCGTTGGCGCGAAATCCGTAGGCAGTTTCATGGGCATCGTGGAACGCTTCGATCAACTCGTCCAGCCATGTCTGGTCGATAGTCGAACTGATGGGAGTGGGTACGCTCAGCTCGAAGCTCTGACCCCAGTAGCGCATCTCGACTGCGCGCTCAAAGACTGGCTCGCCTGAGGCTGATGCTGCGATGCGGTGTGCATCACGACCTGCACTCTCCAGTCTTCCAAACTCATCAGATATTCGCGAAAGTTCGATCTCCTCGGAGCGCACGATGAGAGTTGCTGAACCCTCCATTCGGACATCAGTTACAAGAAGCCCAAGTGCCGACGCGGTGCCGGGCCCAAGAGGGATCAACACGCGGGGAATCCCGGCCTGTTCTGCAAGTCGCACGGCGTGGGCAGGGCCGGCACCGCCAAAACCGATCAGCATGAAATCTCGCGGGTCGTGGCCGCGCTGGACCGAGACAAGCCTGAGTGCGTTGACCATTGCCGTGTTGGCAATTTCGACGATTCCATGTGCCGCTTCCTGAATCGAAAGCCCGAGCGGATCGGCACATTGAGTTTGAATCGCTTCACGAGCGGCTTCAAGGTTCAGCGACATCTCGCCCCCGGCGAAGTATGCAGGGTCGAGTCGGCCTAAAACGAGATTTGCATCGGTGATCGTTGGCTCCTCGCCACCCAATCCATAGCAAACCGGTCCGGGATCAGCTCCCGCCGAGCGGGGCCCAACCCTCAGCGCTCCGCCAGAGTCGACCCATGCGATTGAACCGCCACCGGCACCAATTTCTACCAAGTCGACCACCGGAGTTCGAATCGGGTATCCGGAGGCTCCACCGAAGGCGCCGGTCCCGCTCTGGGCCGCTCCACCCACACTGTAGTCCTTCGTAATGCTCGGCTGACCGTTGCGGATGAGACTCGCCTTGGCGGTAGTTCCGCCCATATCGAACGAGATAACGTCGGGGTGACCGAGGGCCGAACCGAGCGACGCAGCGGCGACGGCACCGGCAGCGGGGCCCGACTCGACCATGAACACTGGGTTTTCGGCCGCGGCCGCAGCCGGGTAGACACCCCCGCTTGACTGCATCACAAGCAGTTCACACGTTACATTCACCGCACGAAGTTTTTCACTGATGGCCGACAGATAACTACTTACGATTGGCGCAACTGACGAGTTGATCACAGTCGTTGAAGCTCGGAGGTACTCGCGGAACTCTGGAACAACATCAGACGATAGCGAGATGACGATGTCGGGCAACTTCGCTGCGATCGCTCTGCCCACGCGCTGTTCATGGTCTGGATTTCGGTATGAGTGAAGCAGGCACACGGCAACTGCCTCAACACCAGACTCGGCTATTCGATCAACGACCTGCGCCAGTGCTGACTCGTCTAATTCGGTGACGACCTGCCCCTTCGCATCGAGCCTTTCGGGTACCTCAAAACACAACTGGCGCGGTACAAGAGGTGGCGGTTTTTCGAACTGCAGGTCGTAGAGGGAAGGACGAATCTGGCGGGCGATTTCAAGCATGTCCCGAAATCCCTCGGTGGTAACGAACGCTGTCTTTGCGGTCTTGCCCTCGATAATTGCGTTGGTAGCAACAGTAGTTGCGTGTACGACATGCTCAACGGCTTCAGGAGAAACTGCGTCATCGATATCGAGCAGCTTCTGGACAGCCGAGATGAAGCCAGACGCTGGATCGGACGGAGTTGATAGAACCTTCGAGGTTGTGACGCGTCCCGTCGTTGAATCGACCAGCGTGCCGTCGGTAAACGTGCCACCGATATCAACGCCGATCCTGAACCTGCCACCCGTTGATGCGATCAATTCGAGTCCCTCAAACTTGTTATTTTCGTTCTAGCCTTGACTGTTGCAGCTTCGTCGATCGAGTTGGTTTGTGGATCGATAACTACACCGTAAAGATCATGCGCTCGCCCTCTACCTACTTTTCCGCCAATCACATCCTTCAGCACCAACTGTGGATCACGTTCAACCGGTGGCCCGTATCCACCACCACCCGGAGTCTGGAAGCTGACGGTATCACCGGGCTTGAGTTCAATCACACACTTTGAGGTGAGTGCCTCTTGCGTCTGGTCAGGATCGTCGGGGTTGAGAAGGTAATAGGCTTTCCTGCCGTCCATCCCACCAAATATTCCTCGGGGTCCGGCAATGTCACGGTCGGAGAGAATGGTGAATGTCGCCGGGTCGTCCGGAAAGTGGTAGTCACGCCGCATCCCAAGCCCGCCACGAAATTTGCCGGGGCCTTCGGAGTCCTCGATCAGGGAAAGTCGGGAGACGCGCATCGGGAAGTGTGATTCGACTTCTTCGACGGGTGCGTTTTCGGTGTTCTGTCCGTGTTGTTGAACGGCGTCTGGCCCGTCGGAAGTTGCCCTTCCTCCATAGCCACCCGCCAGTGCTTCATAGTTGCAGTGGTACTCGCCATTCTCGCGATCGATAATGCCGAATCCTGCCTGTGCCATCATGGCTTTCGTAGAAGAGGCAACCCTCTGCGGCATACCCGCCGAGAATGCGCGGAATATCATGTCGTTGATTCTGACCTGGGTCTCCCAGCCACCGACGACCGGTGCCGGGTGAACTGCATGAACCACAGTTCCTGCCCTTGCGTTCATTTTTATATGGCGATAGAAGCCGTCGTTGACAGGCATATCCGATGCCATGAGCGCTCGCAGGGCGTAGGCGCACGCTGAGAAAGTCATCGCCTTTGTCGAGTTCACCGGCGCTCGTCTTTGGACATCACATCCGTCAAAATCGAAGAAGACAGATTCGCCCTCTACCGTGATCTCAACTTTGAGGTTTACTATTTTGTCGCTAAATCCGTCGTAGTCGAGGAAGCCTTCCTGCGTGTAGACGCCATCGGGTATGTTTGCGATTTCAGCCCGCGTCCTGCGGTCGGTGTAGTTGAGTACCGCTTCGACATATTGGTCGAAATCTTTCGGCCCATATTTTTCGACAAGATCGACCAGACGCCGCGCCCCAACAGTGTTGGCTGCCACCTGCGCACGAAAATCACCGGTTGTCACACGTTTTGATCGAATCTGGGCGAGGATCAGTTTGAATACGTCCTCGTTGATCTCGCCATTGTTCACAAGCTTTACAGGAGGGATAATCACACCCTCCTGGAATATTTCCTGAAACGGCCCGATCGATGCTGGAGCGCCACCGCCGACATCGACATGATGAGCGAGTGACGCTACGTAACCGACCAGTTCTCCATTGTGGTGAACGGGCCCGAATACCGTGACATCGTTGAGATGTGAACCGCCACCAAACGGATTGTTCACCACGAGCATGTCGCCGGGGCCGAGGTTCTCTTCACCGTAGACTTCCACTGATGTTGGTATGAGTTCGACGAAGGAGCCGAGATGCACGGGCTGAGTGAATGCCTGTGAGATAGGGCGACAGTCGCGATCGAAGAACGCACAGGAAAAATCCTGCCGGGTTTTGACATTGGTTGAGTAGGCCGAGCGTCTGAGGGCTGCTGCCATTTCCTCGGCGACTTGCGTTAGCGCCGACCGAACCACTTCAAACTGAATCGGGTCGATCCGCATTTTTTTACCAGCCACCTTGTTATCGCTCACTTCGAAGTTTCTCGGTAACTGATTCGTTTACTTTCTGAGTAGATACATCGATTTCCACGCCGTACCGTTCGCGTGCCCGTTCGGTAGAGATTTTGCCCTGCGACACATCGGCAAGAACTGCCTGTGCGTCACGGTTGAACGGTGCGCCGTACCCACCACCACCCGATGTACGGTAGCTGATTACATCGCCCGGTTCTAACTGAACTGTGGTCTTTGATGACAGGTGTTGTTCCTCTGAATCGCTGGCCCGAATCAGGGCATAGACCGACTTGCTGCCCCGTTCACCCTCGAATAATCCACGAGGCCCTGCCTTGTCGCGATCGGCGAGTATCGTAAAGGTTGCCTCTTCCGGGAACATGTAGTCACGACGGAGCCCCAGACCGCCCCTGAATTCGCCGGGTCCCTCTGAATTTGGAACCAGCTCATATCGAGTGATTCGAACCGGATAGTTAGCTTCGGTTTCTTCGATGGGAGCGTTTTCTGTATTTTGTCCGTGTGTCTGAACTGCGTCAGGACCATCAGAAGTTGATCTCGCCCCGTAGCCACCAGCTATAGTCTCGAGGAAGCAGTAGTACTCGCCAGTCTCCACATTTTCACCACCAAAACCGGAGTGGCATTGCATTGCCTTGGTTCCTGCGCATATTGCGTCGGGCAGTGCGGGTGCCAGAGCCTCGAAGATGAGATCGTTCAGGCGAACGTGCGTCTCCCAACCACCTACAACAGGGGCGGGATGGACACAGTTTGTGACCGTACCTTCAGGTGCTTCGACGTGGACATACCTGTAGAAGCCATCGTTGACCGGCAGGTCCTTGTCCATGAGCGCTCGCAGGGCGTAGGCGCATGCTGAAAACGTCTGTGCGAATGTCGAATTTACCGGGGCCCTGCGTTGTGGGTCCGAACCAGTGGTGTCGAACCTGACGCCATTCTCGTCAATCGTGATCTTGACTGCCAGCTTTACGACTTTGTCGGTGAAACCATCGTTGTCGATGAAACCTTCCGCCTCAAAAACGCCTCGGGGTAGTTTTTCCAGCTCGGTGCGGGTACGGCGGTCGGTGTACTCGATTATCTCGTCGATGTAGCGATCAAATTCCTCGATGCCGTATCGGTCGATAATTTCGCTGATTCGGATTGCGCCAGTCCGGTTCGATGCGATCTGCGCTCGGAAATCACCGGCGGTTTCTCGTTTTGAACGAATTTGAGATAGCACGAGGCGGAACAGGTCATCATCAAGCTCGCCCTCTTTGACGAACTTGATCGGTGGGATAATGATTCCTTCCTGAAACACCTCGCGAAATGCTCCGACGGAGGCCGGCGCACCACCACCGACATCTACGTGGTGGGCGAGACAGGCGGTGTAACCGACCAACTGTTCCTGGTAGTAGACAGGGCCGATCAGTGAGATGTCGTTCAGGTGAACACCGCCACCGTAAGGATCGTTCGACAGGATCATATCGCCGGGTCCCAGATTCTCAGGCCCGTATCGTTCGATGGCGATGGGAACGTGTCGTACGAACGATCCGAGGTGTACCGGCTGCGTGAACGCCTGTGCGACCGAGCGCAGATCCCTGTCAAAAAACGCACAGGAGAAATCCTGACGGGTCTTCACGTTTGTCGAATAAGCGGATCGCCGTAGTGCGATTGCCATCTCTTCAGTCGCCTGCGTCAGGGCGTTGCGGATGACTTCAAACTTGATCGGATCGACGGTGGCGGTTGTCATGATCGAGAGATGATAGCTCGCAAATCTTGGGGCATGTGAGGATTCTGCACCGAACTAACCATGACTATTTGGTCTGGTATCGATACGACTCTAAAGAGCTTTCCACACTGATTTATCGCCGTCGGAAACAATGTGGCCGATGCTGGAGCCAGTCGAGAGATGTCCGGTGAAAACCACCCATTCTTGCGCGGACGCCTTCGTTAGCAGGCTTTGCCGTGCTTCGGTCGACATCGCTGTGTCCCAGTCGAAAATAGGGCACCAGTTCTGCTCTGTCACCTGCGCAACGCTGTGGAACAGGTCGCCGATGATTACGCCTGTCTTGCCGCCAGACTCGATGAGTACGCACTGGTGGCCTGGTGTGTGACCGTTCGTGGGCAGCGTTGATATGCCCGGTGCGATCGTCTCCGCACCCTCGACGAGCTTTAGTGCGCCCAATGCGCCGAGCGGTTCGACGTATCTTGTGAAAGCGGGGTTATCGGTTTCTGGCTGCGAGTAGTGCTCCCAATCGCGTGCCGCTATCCAGTGAGTGGCGTTCGGAAAAGTCAGTGAGGGTTCGTGACCGTCATAGGATACGTTCCAACCGATGTGATCGCCGTGACAGTGCGTGGTGACAACAATGTCTATGTCGCAGGATTCGACTCCAAGTTTCTGGAGGTTGTTCAGAAGCTGACCGGATTGCCCCGTGTGATCGTGAATCACGTTACCCATACCGGTATCTACCAGAATTGTCGGAGTGTCAACATCGCTGCCCATGGCGGGCCTGATCAGATGACTGCGCCAATCGGGTACCCACATTCCGTCGGCATTGAGTGCGATATCTCGGTACGGATCCCAGTCTTCGGACGGAACAGACTCGAAGACCACAGCCGGGTCACGCGGCGGCGCAGGACTGTCGAGAACGGCGGCTACCTCGTAATCGCCGATCGTCAGTGATGTGGTCATCGAACTCTAAAGCCCTCTCTGCTGCTTCACTCGACGCCACTCTTCGAACGACTCTGGCTGCGGTGGATAGTACTTGCCGGGGGCGACATTTTCTGCCGCGATCTTCTCCTTGATGTAGTTCTCGACCTCCTCATGCTCGGTGGCATGTTCGAGAACCTGGGCTGCCATCCAGGATGGAACAACAATTACTCCGTCATCATCGCCCACCATCACGTCGCCGGGACGAACCAGCGCACCGCCGCACTGGATCTGGCCACCTTCTTCAGCAGGACTGGCTGTCGGACCTCCGTGCAAACTTCGGGCAGTCGCATACACGGTCAGGCCATAATCTTCATCGCGCAACACATCGAGATCACGAATGGCCCCGTCGATGACTACGCCATCAGCATTGTTCATCTTCAGTTGAAGCAGCTTTACGTCACCCGCGACAACGGTTTTCGTGTCGCCCTGTATGTCGGCGACCAACACATCACCGGGTCCGCACTTGCCCATTGCGACGAACTCTGGCGAGGCTTCACCGAGATCGGTATCGGCTTTCAGATCGTCCCGATTGGGGAGGAATCGAAGCGTTCGGGCCCTCGATGCCATCTTCTCGCCATTGGTGAAGTTCTGGAGTCCTTCACAGACGCATAAAGTTGAACCGAAATAGCGAACGGCGTTGTAGACGGTGGCTGTCGGAAGTTTTTTAAGGCCTTCCAGCACACTGTCGGGAACGTGAACTGGAGTCATGTCGAATTTTGGGATTTCAGACATCGTTACGAATAACTCGTTTCGGGTAAAGAAGTGGGTTTGGCGTATCGGCTCTTATCTTAGTGGCGCATGCAAGATGGTGTCTGGGCGGGATATTACTCTCGTGCGCCGAGATGCCGCAACTGTTGCTCGGCTTTGTGTCTGCCATTGCTCGCATGCCTGACAATCGCCTGATAACCGGCGGATCGGGTTTCGGAAAGTCGTCTGTTTAATAGCGCAGCGCGCTCACGTCATACGTAGTAGGGTTTGCCACTACTGAAATACGGTCTTGAATGAGAGAGATTGCTGATGTTGCCACCCGGCAAGCCCCTGTCTAGATTCAAAGTACTCGACCTGACGCGTGTTCGAGCAGGGCCGACCTGTGTTCGCCAGCTCGCTGATTGGGGAGCGGACGTCATTAAAATCGAGGCCCCTCCAGATGGTAAGGAGGGACTCGGCGGCGATCGTGACAACTCCGACTTCCAGAACCTGCACCGCAACAAGCGTTCGCTGACATTGAATCTGAAATCGACAGTAGGGCGCGAGGTCTTTTACAAGCTGGTCAGGAATGCCGACATAGTCGTCGAGAACTATCGACCCGATGTAAAGAACCGGCTCGGTGCCGACTACGAGACGCTTGCCGGGATTAATGAGCGAATTATCCTTGTGAGCATCTCGGGCTTTGGACAGGATGGTCCGTACGGGAATCGAGCTGGATTCGACCAGATCGCCCAGGGATTGGGCGGGCTGATGTCGATCACAGGCGCTCCCGGCGAAGGCCCGATGCGGGTGGGTATTCCGGTGGCCGATCTCTGTGCGGGTATGTTTGCCGCGCAGGGCGCGATGCTTGCCCTACTGGAGCGTGAGGTTTCCGGTAAAGGGCAGTGGGTACGAACGTCATTGCTTGAGGCGATGGTGCAGATGCTCGATTTTCAGGCAGCGAGATACCTCAAAGAAGGTGAAGTACCGGGACAGGCAGGCAACGACCACCCGACCAACATTCCAACAGGCGTATTTCCTACATCGGACGGCCACATCAACATCGCGGTCGCTGGCGGCATCATGTACGAACGATGCTGCCACGCACTCGGCAAACCCGAGTGGATTGATGATGAGCGGTTCTCGACAACTGCTGCCAGATCGAAGAACAGAATTGCGATGAACGCCGTGATTTCAGAGGTGACAAAGACCAACACGAGCGAGCACTGGATCGAGTTACTAAATGACGCTGGATGTCCTGCCGGTCCGATCAACTCGATGGACCAGGTGTTCGCCGATCCGCAGGTGAAGCATCTGGAAATGGCGGTTGGCGTCGATCACCCTCGGCTCGGCAGGTTCAACGTCGTGAATCAGGCGATAAAAATGAGTCGGACACCGTCTGAAATCAGAACTGCAACGCCTGACCAGGGAGAACATACCGACGTTATTCTGGCAGAGCTTGGGTACGACGAAACTTTGATCGCGAAGATGCATAAAAATGGCGTTGTTTAGCCTGCGGAGTTTCAGTAGCTCCCCGCCTGATAATTTACCAAATCAGCGGATGACTTATTAAGGAAAAATGCAATGAGGCAGCTTCGTCTGCGGACCGACAGGATGCTGGCACACGTTGAAGACGGTGTTGGCTGGATCACCTTCAACCAGCCAGATAAGCGCAACGCGGTGTCGTTGGCGATGTGGCAGGCGATTCCAGAGATAATCGAGGACTTCTCATTGAGCGATGACGTACGCGTCGTCGTGCTCAGGGGCGCTGGCGATAAGGCGTTCGTTTCCGGGGCCGATATCTCGGAGTTCGAATCAGTGCGAAATACGCCCGAGCAGATCGAGAGATATGAAGCCGCGACAGGTGCGGCGAGTGCTGCGTTGAAGTCGCTTGAGAAACCGTTGATTGCGATGATACGGGGGTTCTGCATCGGTGGCGGCATGGCGATAGCACTAACCGCCGACCTGCGGATTTCTGCTGATGACGGTCAGTTTGGTGTGCCAGCGGCGCGGCTTGGGCTGGGTTATGGATACGGCGGGATCAAGGAATTGATGAATATCGTAGGACCGTCATTTGCCAAGGAGATTTTCTTCACAGGCGGGCGTTTCAGCGCATCGGATGCTGAGACGATGGGATTGGTGAATCGAGTCGTGGCGGTTGGCGAGTTGGAAGAGGCAGTAACAACTCTGGCCCGGACCATAGCAGACAACGCTCCGATGACGGTTAAAGCCGCGAAAGCCGCAATCAACGAAGGCACGAAGGACCCTGCTGATCGTAATCTGGGTCATATTGCCGCGTTGGTTGAAGCCTGCTTCAACAGCGAGGACTATAAAGAAGGTCGCCGTGCGTTCATGGAGAAGCGCAAGCCGCAGTTCAAAGGGCGGTAGAGCGATAGGTGTGGTTCTGGCGGATAACGGGACTGTCACAGGTAAAACCACCACGGATTCAACATGTGAGATGTTTGGACGGCTGCAAACAACTCGCGATCCTGAACGTGACGTAGGCGTTGGATGATCTGCGTCTGGTATGGCACTCAGAAAGGTCTCTAGATGTCGTCGGATCAGAAAGGCACGTTAACTCTGGTAGGAATAGGTCCGGGCGGGGTTGAGCACATCACTCCGGCTGCGGTCAAACTTCTCGCAGAATCCGATGTGGTCATTGGTTACGGACAGTACCTCAGGCAGGTGCAGAGTCTCGTCGACCAGACCAGCGTTCAAGAGTTCCCGATGGGTAAGGAGCAGGAACGTGCGCTTGAAGCGCTTCGTCTCGCTCTGGAAGGTATGAAGGTTGCTGTCGTAACGGGTGGCGATGCCGGAATTTACGACATGGCCGCACCGGTATTCGAACTACTTGCCGAGATGGAGCCAGACGACCGATCGCTTGTCGATATCGCAATTGTCCCCGGCATTACTGCAGTGAGTATGGCGGCATCGATGATCGGTTCACCGTTGGCACAAGACTTCGCAGTGATCAGCCTGAGCGACAGGTTTGTTTCGTGGGATCAGATCGCACGTCGGCTCGATGCTGTCGCCGGAGCCGACATGGTGGTCGCCCTCTACGAACCATCGAGTCGGCATCGACCCGGTCAGTTGGGCAAAGCGCAGGAAGTATTGCTGTGTCATCGTGAAGATTCAACTCCGGTGGTTGTGGCGCGCGAAGTCACCCGAGCCGACGAGAAGATCACACTCACCACGCTCGGTCGGATGACAGATTTCGAACACGACAAGCGTACCGTGATTATCGTTGGCAACTCGACGACAAAATCGGTTGAGAATTGGATGATTACACCGCGGGCCTACGCGTGAGTTGACAGCAGGAGTGACACGCCTTTTGGGCACTATCTCCACGATCCTCTAAAGTGGACGCATGGGAACGTTCAAAGGGGTAGTAATTGCCGAGTCACTCGAGAATCTCGATGTGCTCGGGGAAGTGAAAATCGTTTCGACCAAGGTGGAAATTGTTGGTGCAGAGCATCACACACCCTGGCTGGATCAGTGGACGCTTCATGAGATCGAGCTTTCTGATTGCGACGCCAGTCGAATCGCAGAACAAATCAGTCGGTCGATTCGAAGCAACCAGCAAGGATCTTGGTACGCCGACTTCAAGGATGAGACACACCATTACATCGTGTTTCGAGACAGAGTATTTTTTATCGAGCGTTCCAGTCAGGAGCAGTACGACGCAGCCAAACAGTATGGCTTGTCACTCGGAATCCCCGAACATCAGGTCGATTTCCATCCCAAAGTCGATAACTGGGAGAGGTAGACGCTACTGGAGCCTCAAAATTCGTGCTGCGTACCGTTCAGTCGTTTGTAGAACGACAAGCGCCTTGCAGAGTCGCGTCGAATCAGCGCTCGCAACTCGTTCACGCCACCGATTGATGATTTTGGGATACGGCTCGGTAGCGGCAACACGTGCCGAGTTGCATTCGGGCGTCCGCTACTTGAGGAGGGTTAGAGGGCTCCGTAGTCTTCGGCGCCCTGTCCGTGAGCTATCACTGCATCCTCGTCAATTTCGATGCCGAGCCCGGGTGCGTCGGGGATCGGCAGCATCCCATCGTCGTCGAGAAGAAGCGGCTCGGCCAGTATTCCACTCACATACGGGGCGGGGTGCCAGAATTCGAGATAACGTCCGTCGGGCATCGAGGCCGACAACTGAAGGTCGGCTGCGGTGCCTACCGCGGTGTTCCAGCCGTGCATCACAACCTGAATATTGTTGTCGTACGCCGCCTGCCAGATCTTTCTAGACTCGGAAAGTCCGCCGCAGATCGTCTGGTCTGGCTGCAGGATATCGCATGCCTTCGCGTCTATAAACGGCTGGAAGTTGAGCCTTCCTCGGATGACCTCGCCGGTTGCAATATGTACCGGCGATACCTCCGTGAGTCGCCGGTAACCGTCTATATCATCAGCACGCAGCGGCTCTTCAAACCATGCGACATCGTAGTCTTTCAGCATCCTTGCGGCTTCGATCGCCCACTTCAGATCGCCATGCCAGAAGACGTCTGAACCGCCCGGATCGATCATGAGCTCAGAGTCGTCGCCGACGGCTTTTCGGGCGGTTTTTACCAGTTCTTCGTCATGCTTGAGGTTGCGATCGCGCCCAAACGTGCCCCAGCCGAGCTTGAATGCACGAAAGTTCTTTTCGAGGCCAGATTCGATATTCGCGATCATCTCATCGACGGGCCATGAGAACAGCATCGAGGCGTATGGCTTGACCTTCTCGACGTATCGGGCTCCAAACAGCCGAGAAATCGACAGCCCCGTGTGTTTGCCGAGAATGTCCCAGAGCGCGTGGTTCACTGCTCCGATATAGCTGGTTACCGCCCCGCCTCTGCCGTACCAGAAGGTCCACTGGTGTAGCTTCTCCGTTACCGCTTCAGGTTGGAGTGCGTCCTGACCGATCAGGTGAGGCCACAGAACTTTTCTTGTGGCTTCGACCATCTCCCATCTGACACCCGTTGCACCCCAGCCAGAAATACCACTTTCTGTATCGACCCTTATCAACGTCTGGTCGTATCCCCACCAGGACGGGTGAATCGGTTTGCCAACACGAAGCTCAGGACGCTGACTCACGAGGGGAAACACGGTTATGTTCGTTATTTTCATTAGGGTAGGTCAGTGTTTGGAACAATTCGGATGTGGTTGGCGAAAGCCTTTCGCAGAGGTTGAGTAATCCTGTATCTGCCAGAGGTTTTCGTCAATAGATGTGCCGATCAATCGCCCGGACCGTCTTCAACCGGCAGATGCATTGATATCGAAACGAATCCTCGTGGTTTCGAAGATCGTTCATAACTCTCGCAACCATGGGCAGGAGACGTGCGCCTGCTTCTTCGATCTGGTCGATACAGAACCTTGGTATTACCTTGCAGGCAAACGAGCGCTGGCGTTTCTCGGAATTGACCTACAACTTGACGCATGCTTAGTGAATATGGCCAATGGGGTTTCCGTGTGTCGCCAGCATTACTATCTAATCCCGGAGCTGCTGTTGGTAGCAGGTCGTCGAAGAAACTGCTGCGACAAGATAGACACCGGATATGGTGCGAGGTATCGCGCACGCTGAGGCGTCTACTATGAGTTAGGCTACCCATTGAGTCCAGAAAAGACTTGAAGAAGCTATTCAATAAGACAATATTGGGCCAATTCTCAGGGCCTCCCACGGGACAGCAAAGTTCCGTCGGGCCAGTAATTTATTGGTGCAATAGGACCATCTCGTACAGGACTTTAACCTTGCGGAGACAATAATTAATGGAGAGCGCTATTTTCACCCCGGAGGGCTACACGGATCGAATACGACAAGAGCTCGGGAAATGCCTTATCGAGACGAACTTTTCAAAAGGTGAGAAGTTCGTAGACAAAGTACGGGATCGATACGACCTTGGGGATCGTGTGGTACTTGTCACCACCGACCGACAGAGTGCCTTCGACCGGGTGCTGGCGGCTATCCCCTTTAAAGGGCAGATCCTCAATATGACGAGTGCATGGTGGTTTGAACAGACCCAGCATATTGTGCCAAATCACGTTCTATCCATCCCCGATCCAAACGTCACAATTGCCACAAAATGTACCGTCTTCCCGATTGAGTTCGTGGTGCGTGGATACATCACCGGATCCACGAGCACCTCCCTCTGGACGGTCTACGAAAGTGGTCGGCGTCACTACTGTGGCAACAAATTGCCCGACGGCCTGGTTAAAAACCAGAAGCTCCCGAGGAACTACATCACACCGACTACCAAAGGGGATCACGACCGTCCGATCAGCCCCGACGAGATCGTGTCCGAGAACTGGATGACGGCCGATGATTGGGAACAATGTAGCCGCATCGCGCAGGAACTTTTCGCTTTCGGTCAAGCCAGGGCAGCCGAGCATGGCCTGATTCTCGTCGATACCAAATATGAAATGGGCCGTGATGAGAACGGTGAGATCCTTCTGATCGACGAGATCCACACCCCTGACTCTAGTCGCTACTGGATCGCCGACTCTTATCAACAGCGCATGCGGGAGGGGCAGGAACCCGATAACGTCGACAAAGAGTTCCTCCGGCTCTGGTACAGGGAAAACTGCAACCCCTACGAGGATGAGGTCCTACCGCCAGCACCGGATGACCTTGTAATCGAGCTCTCTAGACGCTACATCTACCTGTACGAGAAGATCACCGGTCGCTCTTTCGAGTTTCCGGAGACGGACCAACCGATCGAGACACGTTTGGAAAGGAATCTTGCAGGAATCACATGAATGTATTCGCTGGCAATACGGCCAGCGAGATCATGCCCCCACCTCAATTAACAGAAAGTCCTATCCAATAAGCATGAATTGTAGGGGCTCAACTTGACCGAGCCAGCGAAGGTTTATTCAAAGTTTTCGCTTCGCATCGCAAACACAGTGAACCCTTATCCGGCGGTTCGTCACCGAGGCTATTTAAGTTAGCTTGATCTTTAAGCCGAAATTGAATCGAGCGCAGAAGTGAAAAAATTCATTCTCTTTGACCATGACGGGGTTCTGGTCGACACAGGACATTGGTATTACCTTGCAGGCAAACGGGCGCTGGCCTCACTCGGAATTGACCTACCACTCAACACATATTTAACGAATATGGCCAATGGAGTTCCCACGTGGCAGGGGGCACGAGATTCAGGAGTATCCGAATCTGAAATTCGACGTGCCCAAGAACTAAAAAAACCGATACTACCGTGAGTACCTGATGACCGAGGACATCGAGATCGAGGGTGTCTTGGAAACGCTAGATGTAGTTCCCACGTAGGTTGTTGACATGTGAGAGGTCTCCGTTTTTGTGTTGGAACTGTCAGTGGATACCGAGATCGGTGGATCATTGTTGGCGTCCGGTGTCCGAGAAAAACTGCCCAGCTTCAACCTCTGACACGGCACCGCGAATTATGAACGAACCCTCGTGGTTTCACCAAGCGACACGATATCGTCCCAGTTGTTGAATGCATGGATCTGTGTCGCTACCACCCTTTTGAACGTTTCCTCTACTTCCGCGCCGTACCTGAATCCCCGGTTCATCTCGGTGATCACGAATCCATGGATCGCGGTCCTGATACCCCTGATCAAGTGATACGCCTCATCACCAACAAGTTCGTAGCCACGAAGTGCTGAACGAATCGTCTGAAAAAGCCTGTCCCCGGCTTCCGTCAGTTCCACGTCGTCAATCGCGGCGGGTGCGATCGTCGCCGCGTAAAGTCCCGGGTGAGACTTCGATAGGTCGCGGATCGCGGTAGAGATTGCCCATACGGCATCGTCTCTTGCGAGTCCGCTAGTGGCAGCCAGAATTCCATCTGCCAGCCGAACCATCCCTCGGAGTGAGAGTTTTCGCTTTAGTCCGGCGACGCCATCGACATAATGGTAGAGGGAGGAAGCCTGGACGCCGACTTCGTTCGCGACAGAGGCGAGCGTTACGCTTTCGACGCCATCTCTATCGGCCAATCGTGTTGCTGCATCGATGATGTCTCCCAGATCGATTCCAACTCGGGCGGCCATCAGTTCCCTTTGCCTGCCTGATCGGAATCTGCACGAGCCGCGTCGCCGTTTGCAGGTCGAAGTGATTGCCGGTACAGCTCTTTTGTTTCGTCGGAAACCGGGTAGTACTTGCCGGGTGGAACCTGTTCTTTGTCGATCAGATCGATCACGAACTGTTCGGCACCTTCTTGTTCCTCGATCCAATCGATAACTTCTTCCGCACGATCTGCGGGCACGATGACCACGCCATCGTCGTCGGCGACTACCACGTCGCCCGGCATGACCAGAACCCCACCGACGTTGACTGGCTCGCCTTCTTCGTACGCTTCGATGAACGGCAGATTTCCGGCGGGTGATCGCTGTTTGGCGAAAACCGCCAGTCCGTACTCCTCTGAAACGAGTTGCAAATCACGTATAGCGCCGTCGGTGACTAGCCCTTCGGCTTTTCTGTGCCAAAGCATGCGGGTTTTCATGTTGCCCAGAATGCATGCCATTTCATCGAACGTGTGCGCTTCCACAACGAGGACATCACCCGGTCCGCACTTTGCCATGGCACGATATTCGGGAGAATCAGCACCCTTCCGAGTTAGCTTGAGCAGATCGGGGCGAGACGGTATGAAACGTAGTGTCCTTGCCCGACCGACCATAGTGCGACCCGGAGTGAACTGCTTTACACCGCGCATCAGACATAGCTTGTAGTCGGCCGACGCAAACCATGGTTGGTCGGCTGGCGGGCTCAGTCGCCATACCGCGCTGTATGTGGTGGCAGACGTTTCTTTGCGGAACCGTTCTAAAATCTCGTCTGGTACATGGGTTGTGGGGTTCATAAGCGCGCCGAGTCCTCTCGAATCTAAGTAGTTCGGCAACCACATGTGGCGATTGCTTTGTGTGAACCTGATAGCACCTGAAGGGCAACAGTTCACCTTGTTTTCTCCAAGATTGTCTATGTATACATGGCTGTTGTCAACGATCCGTAGACAGGCAAAAGATTCTGAACGGCACCACATGGAATCAGACCGTACTCGCCCTGAGAACGCCGTACTCGACTTGAGCGTATGGAGACCTGTGTGACCTTGTTTGCAAACGGGCTGACCGTGTGAGCCGTTCGTCATGAAACAACGCAGTCCGCCTGAACCGCCCCGGGAAAGTTGGAGACTTCAGTCCTTGGAAGGATGGAGAGATGAGAAGATCAAGCAGGTACCCCGGAGCGGTTCAGTCACAATCTGAATATTGATAGCAACACCTGAACTAGAAAATCGGTGGAATGTGCGCGTAACGTGTGCAGCTATAGCAAAAAGGCCCTGACGATATTTCGTCAGGGTCTTCATTTGGGTTCAATGCGTGGTGCCGAGGGGCGGACTCGAACCGCCGACACATGGATTTTCAGTCCATTGCTCTACCAACTGAGCTACCTCGGCATATGGCACGGCAATCAATCGTAGCCCCGGTGTCGAAGTGAGGCAATAGAACCAGAGACAAGCCTGAAGCAGTTCGCGAGAATCCTCACGGCAGTAGCGCAATTATTCGAAGCGTTGTCGGGGCGCGCTGATATAATTCCGCCTGCTTATCGCACGTTCGTTTGTGGATCGGGTTTAGTGTTGCCACTGATTGGCTACACACCGTCTGCGACTTGTCTAGTTCTCAGAGGATACCAATGGCGACCCTGGTCATCGCTTCAATCTCAGATCGTTCAGGAAAAACTGCCTTGACCGGCGCTCTGGCCTCCCTGCTCGGAACACCGGATGCACCCGTCGCGGTCGGTAAGGCTTCCGATAGCGAATCCTCGGGCGACGGCGATGCTGGCGTATTTTCCAGCCTGTTGCCCGAGAACCCTGCAATTAATGGAACGGCTGCGGATATCGCATCGAAAATAGCAGATATCGGAGATACAAGCAGGATAGCGATTGTCGAGGGTTCATCGGACATCCGTTCGAACCTGGCAATTGCGAATTCAACTGATGGACTGGTGCTGCTAATTGCCCGTTACGGCGAGGATATAGTTTCGGTTGCCAGCGAGTATGGCGCAAGGTTGGCAGGCGTTGTGGTCAACGGACTTCCGAAGTTCCGTTCTGAAGACTCAGACGGCACGCTCGCAACTGATCTCGAAGCTGCTGGAACCAGGTTGCTGGGTTCGATTCCTGACGACAGGCGAATGCTGGCTCCGAGACTCGGTCAGGTCGCTGAGTTCCTCGGCGGGCAGTTCCTGACCGGTGAAAGTGAGTCGGATCGGCTTCTCGACAACTTCCTGATAGGTGGACTGGTTCTCGACTGGGGTCCCTTCTACTTTTCCAGTCGCGAGAACACGGGTGTGGTTGTTCGCGGTGATCGCCCAGACGTGCAGCTTGCAGCGATTCAAACAGATACAACACGAGCCCTGATACTGACCAAGGGCGTGCGACCGGTCGAGTATGTGATTTACGAGGCTGAGCAGCGGGGAGTTCCGCTTGTGGTAGTGCCCGGCAACACTCACGATGTCGCGGAGCAACTCGAAGGTTTGCAGCCTCTGGTGGGGTTCGATCATGCCGACAAGCTGGAGCGCATGATTGCACTTGTTTCTGAGAGTATCGATATTGGCGGGTTGGAAGAGCAGTTAGCCCAGCCTGCCACCGGTTAAATCTGCCCCTTCAGCTATTGAGTTTCACCCCACGCACGGCATAGTTAATACAGCGTGGAACCTGAATCAGTCTGTTCCGATTCGGGAAGAATCACGCCACCGAGTTCGTTTTAGCGTTCAGCACAACATCGAATTGAGTATTCTCGACACCATAGCGCCACAGCGCGGACCCAAGCGGCGACGATTCGGAATCGTCTTCATAGCGAAGACCACGTTTTATACGTCAGTCGCTGGATTAAGCGTGTTCTTTCTGGCGTCGTTTTTGTTGTTCGACAGCAAGCGTGAACTAGAGTTGATTCCTGCCACGCGGGTTGAGTCCGAGGTTCTTGCGCCGGTCTATGACTACCTGAAGAGTACAGATGTCAGCGTGTATTCAGGTACGCCCGGCCAATTCGACACGCTGAACTGCTGGACGGAGTTTGGCGATCAGCAGTTTTCAGCCGAATACTTGAATCTGGGCTCCTGGCGAGTAAACGCCTTCTACGATCAGGTTCGCTACTACTGGCGTGTTGACGATCTCAGCCTCGAAGTAACGCGCGATGCGTGGGTTAAATCAGAGAACCGTACTATCCCGTGCTAGCGGTTTACTGACGCGTTGGCGACCAACCATCCTCACCGAATCGTTAAAATTCGTGCCAGTTAACGGAAGATTGTTCCGTGCGGCAGTTAACATTGCCTGATGCCTTCGATATCGTCCACCGACAATCTTTTACTGGGACTTTCCGACCGCCAGCGTGAAGCCGTCACGCACACCGACGGCCCTCTGCTGATAGTTGCAGGACCGGGCTCCGGCAAAACCCGTGTCATGGCGCATCGAGTCGCCTATCTGGTTGGTGAACAAGGCATTCCGGCATGGAAGATTCTGGCGGTCACATTCACGAACAAGGCTGCGCGTGAATTGCGAGAGCGGTGCGAGCGATTGGTCGCGGCTGGCTCCAACGAACTTCAAGTTCGAACGTTCCATGGATTCTGCTCGCGTGTCCTTCGGTCGGATGGTGAACACGTCGGGCTCAAGCCAGAGTTCACGATCTACGATGCCGACGATCAGACCCGGGTGGCACGTCGTATCCTCGATGAGTTTGATATTGATCCCAAGCAGTTTCCTCCCCGCGCCCTGTTGAGCGTTATTTCCGATGCCAAGAACAACATGCGAAGTCCGGCGCAACTTTC
>JAJRZP010000078.1 GCA_024275195.1 Chloroflexota bacterium
ATCAAGAGCGGCGATGGACGAAATGGAGAAGACACCCGGACTATCGCCACGCCTGCACCGTACCGATTCGTAGCCCAATTCAATGAGTTCTCAGAGTGTGTCCTCACCGGCAAGAAGCCCGAGTTCCCGGCTGAAGACGGACTGCGAAACACGGCGGTGATCGAGGCGTTATACAAATCGGCGGAATCTGGGCGACCGGTCGATCTGAGCCTGTAGTTCTTCAACGAGGCTGCTGTGTGATTGCTTCGAAAAAACGGATCACGCCAGCTCGATATAGACTCACGCACATGTTGGCAGAGGCGTAAGATGCGCCCGCCGCTCTCTGCCGCTTAGAAACAAATCAGGTGTCAATAACGATGTATCCAAGTGACGTTCGACAAAAATTAGCTTCTGGCAATCCAGTTCTCGGAACCGCCATGTTCACACGTGAGCCATTCGTCGCTCAATCGATCTATCAAACGGGCGCCGACTGGGTATGGATCGATCAGGAGCACTCTCCCGCCGGGTTCGAGTCCGTGGGAACCATATGTGTGCAGGGTCGAGAAAACGGCAGCGCACCGGTTATTCGAATTCTATACAACAACCCCGGCGATATTAAAAAGGCTTATGACGTTGGAGCGGTTGGGGTCATGGTTCCCCAGATCGATACTCCTGATGACGCAAAAAACGCCGTGAAATGGGCAAAATACCCACCGATTGGGATGCGGGGAATCGCTCCGTTCTTCGCCGGATATCTTGGTGTCTCAGCACAGGACGTTATCGACAATGCCAACGATGAAACGATTCTCATGCTCCAGATGGAAAGCGTCGAGGCGTATGAGAATCTCGACGAGATTCTGGCTATCCCCGGATACGAGGTACTTCTGGTCGGGCCGACTGATCTTTCAGCTTCGTTGGGCGTGAACGGCGACATCCACAGTTCGAAAGTCGAGAACATCATGGTTGATGTTGCCCAAAGAATCAAAGGAACAGGAAAGTACCTGGCAACCACCTTCGCCGATGTCGATGACTGTCGCCGGTGGATAGGCGAGGGCTACCAGATGATGAATGTATCGAGCACACTGGCTCTCGGAACCATCCAGACGATTGAGATCTTCGCTGAGCTTCGAGAGGCGTACAAAGCGTAGTTTCAACGCCAATCTAGCCAGCTAAAAACAACGGAAAAATCCGTCGTTTTTGGTCGCCACACGAACTTACCGATCACATTGTCAGGGCAACTCGCTGCGCTTGCGTACCTGTGTCCTTGCCCTGCCACTCGGCGAATTCGAATGCTTCGTTGACTTGATCGAGGGCGAATCTGTCGGAAACAACGTCCATAAGCTGGTACTTGTCTCTGGTCTTCACCAGAAACTGCAGGGCAGCTTCGATGACCCAGGGGTTGTAGTGGACAGTGCCGACCCACTTGGTCTGATTGCCGATCACTTTTCCGGCAGGAATCGTAAGGCTGCCACCGCCGATGTTGCCGATGTCCAGATACGAGCCGTTGATTCGAACCATGTCGAGCCCCTCGTAGGTTGCGGCAGCGATGCCAACAACTTCAACTACAACGTCGGCACCGATTCCGTGTGTCAACTCCCGGACACGATCAACTCGAGACTCGGGAGTCGGGTAATCTGCCATCGATATCGTCGATGTTGCTCCACAGTTCATTGCCCGTTCAAGTCGGCTTTGCTGTCCGTCTATAACAATCACCTGGCTGGCACCACGCTCGGACGCAACCGCGGTAGCGTAAATTCCGAGTCCGCCTGCACCCTGGATGACGACTGTATCGCCAAATGCCACGCCAACCCGTTCGAGTCCGAACAACACCTGTGCAAGGGCACAGTTCACCGCAGGAACCGCCTCGCTTGGAAGCTCGTCCGGCACCTTGTAGGCATAGTGCCCGGGTTCGAGGTAGAAGTATTCAGCCATTCCACCGTTGCAGTAGGGGTATTCATCGAGGCCAACCATGTTCCGACGCTGCCTGAATGTGCATGCGTGGTGTTCGCCTCGGATGCAGTGGTAACACCGGTGGCATGGGAAAAAGAATGGGAAAGCGACTCTGTCCCCCTCTTTCAACGGTCGTCGCAGCGAATCTGTGTTGATTCCGTTCCCCAGTGAGTGGACCACACCAGTGAATTCGTGACCGAGTATTCGCCGTTTCGAAACCGGAGGATTGTCACCGTCACCACGCCAGACATGCAGGTCGGAACCACAGACCACGGCATCGGTGTTTTTAATAAGGATTCCACCGGTTTCGATCTCGGGTGTTGGAAGTGTTTCCAGTTCGAACGGCTTCCCCGGTTCTGTGAAAACGGTCGTTAGGCCCTGAGGCATCTGAATTTCTCCGTGTTGGGAGTTCGTGAATAAATGGCTCGACGAAATCTAGGCGTATCGGCAACTTTCGGCAACTGGCGGCGGGCGATTATTCAGCCTATTCATCGATTAACTGGGTGCAATGTGGAACAGGTCGGCGTTACCGTTCGTACAGCAGGCGTATACTCCGCCGGTTTTCCGTGTTCATCCGCAAGCTCCGCATGGGGAGTTTCGTAAGGACGAATTATCCCTCCGACGAACGCCGGGTGAATCAAATCAGGAAGGGACAGCGAGATTTGCTGGAACGTTTTCACGTACCGAGTGATGTAGCGGTGCATGTCGATGTGGATGACATGACTACGACCGTGACCGACATATTTAAAAAAATGGGCATGCCCTCCGATGACGCCGACAAGGCAGCAGAGGTGCTTGTGTATGCCGATATACGGGGAATTGAAACACACGGCGTGTCTAACATGCTGCGTCGCTATGTCGAATCCTTTGGAGAGGGTGGTATCAATCCAACACCCAAGCCAAAGATCATTCGCGAAATGCCAGCCGCGGCTACTCTCGATTCCGATGGCGGACATGGGCTCGTCATAGGGCCAATGGCAATGAATATGGCGATTGAACGTGCTGGAATCTACGGAATCGGAACCATCACCGCGAACAACGGTCGCCACTTCGGTGCGGCTGCCTATCACGCGGCAATGGCCCTCGAGCACGGAATGATCGGTATTTCGATGACAACGGGTGGAATGTCTGTGCTTCCGGTGGATGGAGCCAAGCCGATGTTTGGACTCAACCCGATCGCAGTCGCGGTGCCAACAAATAGCGAAGCCCCGTTCATCTTCGATGCCTCAATGAGTTCTGTTGCAGGAAACAAGATCGCACTTGCGAAGCGGCTTGGTGTCGATGTGGCAGCAGGCTGGATCGCCGACGCTGATGGCGTACCGATCCTAGAAGAAAGCCCTGTTCCTGATCAATTCTTCATGCTCCCTACTGGTGGCACGCGTGAGAACGGCGCTCACAAGGGTGTCAGTATGGGCATGTGGGTCGAGATTATGTGCGGACTCCTCGGAGCCACCGGTGCCGGACCCAACCGTGAAGGCGGAGCGGCCCACCATTTCATCGCTTACAACATTGAAGCATTCACAGATCTCGAAAGTTTCAAGAACGACATGGACGTCTACATGAACGAGATCAAAAGTTCACCGCCAATTCCGGGCAAAGAACGGGTTGTTTACGCAGGGCTACCCGAACACGAAGAAGAAATCGAACGCCGCAAGAACGGAATACCGTACCATCCAGAAGTGATTGACTGGTTCCGTGGAATAACAGGTGAACTCGACATTAACTGGCGTCTGACCAGCGAATAATCAGGAGTACAAATTTTGGCCAAACGAATCAACAAGTGCATTGAGTTGCTCGAACAGGGTCAGCCTTTCTACGCCACCCATCCAACCGAACTGACCTATGAGGCCGGCATCAAAGACGCTCAAACATGGGCCGATATGCTGCTGATGGATTTCGAGCACCACCCATTCGATACGGTTGGGCTCACGAACTACATGCGTGGCTTGAAAGATGGCGGTCCCACGCCAAGCGGACACCTGACACCGACGGTTATCTGCACACTTCCATCGAATGCCATTTCGCCAGAGGAAGTGCGATACAACGCATGGCAGGCGCGCCACGTTCTATCCGCGGGTGTCCACGGTATTCTCCATACCCACACCAGAACAGCCGAGTCGGTAAAGGCGTTCGTCCAGATAACGCGGTATCCGTTCCAGAGCCTTGAGCGCGACGTGATCGGAGAAGGCCTGCGTGGAGCAGGCGGGCAAAAACCCGCAAACGAGATTTGGGGGTTGGGTACGGCTGAATATGCCAGAATCGCAGATCCCTGGCCTCTGAACCCGGAAGGTGAGCTAATTCTTGGCCTGAAAATCGAGGACCGTTTCTGCCTTGAGAACGTCGATGAGATCGTCGAGGTTCCGGGTATCGGATTCGCCGAGTGGGGTCCCGGTGACCTCGGGATGTCCCTCGGTCATCCAGATGCCCACGACCCACCGTATCCCGACGAAATGAACGACGCGCGTGACCGGATAAATGCGGCCCTCACGAGGAAAGGCATTGGTTTCTATGCCAGTTGGGCAGACGAGGAAATGACTTTGGAACAACGGGTCGACTACTCGATTGACGTTCTCGGAGTCAGGATGATGGGTGCGACAGAGGAGTGGGCTGAGTACGGTCGCAAGAAGACCGGACGAACAATGCCCTGGTAGTCGATCTTTCACAATTCTCACGCTCTGGTACACATGGGGCGGAACACTCCGTAGATTGAGTTGAGTCCAAAGATGCGGACTTAACTCGCAGTCGATGCAGGTCAGAAAACTTAGGAACCCAAACAATGAAAGTACTAGTAACGGGCGGATCGGGAATAGTCGGTCACTACGTCATCGATGAGTTGTACAAACTCGGTCATGATGTGGTCAATGCCGACAAGTTCCGGATGTCCAGCAATCTGGGGCATAGCGGAACGACAGGTCAACTCGCGAGTGCGGATGCGGCAGTGAATATGCGGGAGAATTGGCCGACTCTTCCCACGTTCTTCGAAGTCGAAATTTCAGACTATGGCCAGGTTATCTCTGCCATGGACGGCTGCGACGCGGTGATCTCGTTGGCCTCACGTCCTTCAGCGGCAAACTACGTCGAAGAAGATGTGGTGCAAACGAACACGATGTCGATGTGGAATGTTTGTCGGGCAGCGGAGCAACTCAAGGTAAAGCGAGTCGCGCTCGGTTCCTCCTACAACGCAGTGGGTGCGATGGGCACTGCCGCTCGCTGGAAACCGAAAGAAGTAAAACCGCCCGAATACTTTCCGTTGGACCAGAACGTGTACACAAGATCCGAAGATCCTTATTCGATCGCCAAATGGCTCGGTGAGGAGATCGGTGAGGCGTTCTCACGTCGATCGCCGTGGATGGCGATCGCCAGCATGCGATTCAACGGAATGTGGGACGACGCGTACTTCACACATCTGCAGGCGAACCCGATCATCGATCCATGGGTTCGCTGTCAGGGATTCTGGACCTATCTCCACATACGGGATGCGGCACGGGCGTGCGTTCAATCCGTCGTAAATGAGAACTGGAACGGGCATCATCGTTTCTTCTTGAACGCAAAAGACACGATGTTGAATATCCCAACGATGGAGGCGATCAAGACGGTCTATCCTGATGTGCCATTGAAGAAGGAATTCCAGGGATTCGAGACACTGCTGTCAATCGAAAACGTCAAAAATGTGATCGATTGGGAACCGATCTACTCGTGGAGAGACGAACAGTTCAGTTCGTGATTGAACCTGAGCCAGCTCTGCGAGACGTAGACTGAAGGTATGTGCGGCGCATTTGTCTACGTCTATGTCGGAGGAGTTCGCTACCAGTTGATGGGTAGTGGAATTGAGCGTGCCGGAATTGGTGATCTCATCGCTCGACGGCCTGACCTCGGTTCACGATTCAATATTCGCCCGACTCAAGATGTAGTGGTGATCGTGACCGAGGATGGTCGTCCCGTCGCCAGGCCGATGCGGTGGGGTCTAATTCCAACTTGGGCGAAATCAGAACGACTACCGAGGAATACGTTTAACGCCCGTGACGACCGACTTGCCGAATCAGGGATGTGGCACGAGCCTTTCAAACGCAGAAGAGGGGTCGTTCCGGCAAACGGCTTCTATGAGTGGAAGAAAGTTGATGACTCCAAGCAGCCGATGTACATCTCGCCGAAAGATGGTGAAACCCTTAGATTTGCCGCCATTTACGATTCGTGGCTCAACGAGCACGGAGAGACGGTCGAATCATGCGCTATCGTCACGACCTCAGCGAACGATTTCATGTCGTCGATCCACGATCGAATGCCGGCGATACTGGATGAAGAGACGATCGCGTTGTGGCTCGATAGATCGACCATCGATTCTGGCAGTTTGCAGAATATATTGATCCCTGCCCCGAATGATCTACTCCGAGCGCACCCGGTGTCTGCACGAGTAAACTCGTACAAGAACGACGACGTCGGTCTGATCGATGAAGTATCGAACATCGAACCCGCAATAGCGGATGGACAGCTAGGATTGTTTGAAGAGCCAACCCAGTAGACGAATGCTGTAACCATGCAACGACCTCCCGAATATCCAGAAGATGACCAACACGACGAGCAAAATGACGATCTCGCCGAGAAGGTCTACGGCCCGTCGCAGCACGACATTGATCGGTCGTGGGATGGTTACAACACCGGGAGTGGCAGCAAGAGAATCGGTGGGTTGGCCTGGAAACTGACGATAGTTGTCGTTTCGGTCGTGATTCTGGCATCAATGTCGATCGGAATTCTAGGACCGCTCTTGGATGGCTCAAACACGCCGCAAGACACCACCCCGGAACGTGTCACTGCAAGTGTTTTAAGGGTCATTGATGGTCGTACGATTGTCGTCGATGCTGGCAATGGTGAACAGACGGTTCGCTTGATCGGCGTCGAAACCCCGCCATTTGGAGACCCCTTCTACGACTTCGCCCGACAGGTCACCGATAGCTGGATTAACGGCAAGCAGATTCTGTTGGAGGCGGATCAACGCAACGGTGACGAGCAAGGCCGACTTATGCGCTACGTGTTCGTAGACGATGTCATGATCAACGCCGCACTCATTCTGAACGGCCTCGCAACAGCCGATACAGAAAATCCGAATATCAGGTATGAAGGGTATTTCGCCGCAATGGAACGACAGGCACGTGAGTCAGGTGTCGGCATCTGGGATGCCTCGTTCGGTACCGAGAGTGACACTACTGACACGCAGGCTACGGACCCAACTGCGTCCAGATCCGGTGTCGATCCGAGTTGACCACAGCGAACGGCTCTCAGAGTGGTCGTTCCGGTCAGAGGTTCAAATCGGTTGTATCGAATCCTGCGTATCGCCGGCTGTGGGGAATCGGCATTACATCGGCGACGATGCGATGGATGGAAACCGTAGCGCTTGGAATTTTCGTTTTTCAACTTACCGGCTCGCCGTTCTGGGTAGCGGTAGTCGGATTTCTCCGCATGATTCCAATGCTGGTACTCGGCCCGATGATCGGGTTGATTTCAGATCGTGTGAATCGGAAGCTCTTGATGGGCGGGAGCCTGGCGGTATTGTCCGGTGTCTACCTGGTCATGGCACTGCTGGTTGCGAGTGATCAAGTCTTGCTCTGGCACATAAGTATTGCTGCAACACTGGCGGGTGTGATGTGGGCGACCGATTTCCCGGTTCGACGGGCGATGATCGGAGATGCCGTTGGTCGAGAAGGTATATCGACCGCTATCGGCATTGATATGGCAAGCAGTAACTTCTCCCGTGTAATCGGGCCACTGGGAGCAGGAGCGTTCCTCGCAACCCTCGGTGTCGAAGCGGTCTACACAACCGGCGCCGTGCTGTTCGCAGTTGGATCGCTACTGGCATTTTCGCTGACGAGTGTGGCACCGATTGCGAGATCCTCAAGCGACGCTGGTTACTTTGCGAACCTCGTAGAGGGGCTAAAGCACGTAAAAGCCGATCAGATAATCGTCGTAACGTTGCTGATAACGATAGTGATGAATATTTTCGGCTTCCCGTATCAGTACATGGTTCCGGTGATAGGTGCCGAAGCTCTGATGGTTGGACCCCTGCTGATCGGGATACTACTGGCGACCGAGGGACTCGGTGCGACTATCGGATCGCTGGTGATCGCGCTGAAGGCCCGACCAAACGGATTCACAAAGATATACGCTTTCGGATCAATGTTGTTTCTCATGGCGATCCTACTGTTTTCGCTGACACCTTCATTCTGGATGGCTCTTCCGATCCTGTTGATCGGAGGCTTCGCGATGTCAGGTTTCGCCACGATGCAGAGCATTATCGTGATCACATCAACTCCTCCCGAGATTCGTGGCAGAGTGCTCGGAGTGCTTGCAGCATCGATTGGAACTGGCCCGTTGGGCGCATTGCTCGTCGGTGGGCTCGCTGTATGGTGGGGTGCCGGTGTAGCGGTGACTGCAATTGCAGTTACAGGACTAACCCTGACGGCACTTACTCTTTTAATCTGGCCCTCGTACCTGCGGGGAACCGTGGCAAAACAATCGTCAGCTACCGGGTTCACTCGCGAAAGCAAGTGAGATTACGTACAGAAATACGAGCAGGAAAATCAGTAGTATTGCGAACCGTGGGTTAGGTTTGAATTTCACAAAGCAGGTCTTTGAGGTTTAGCGTTTTCAGTGGACGACGACAACTCAATTTACTCCCTTGTCGCTCTTGATATCGATGGCACGATGATAGGTGCGGATCGAATCATAGGTGCTGAACTGATTAAAGCGATTGCGCAGGTACAGGCATCTGGCGCAGTTGTTTCGGTTTCGACAGGTCGAACCCTCAAGCCAGCATTGCGGATTGCCCGAGAGTCAGGTGCGGATGGCCCAGTCATATGCTTTCAAGGGGCAGTGACGTTCGATCAGGGTAAAAGGGCGACGATACGGCACGAGCGACTCGATGAGACCGTCGCAGCCCAGGCGATTGCCGGACTAACGTCGGTCGTACCGGAAGTCATGATGTTTCTCGGCGACGAGGTCTGGGTAGAGAAGCGATCAGAATGGACTAACCGATATGGTCAGCGAATGGGAGTCGTTATCCGCGACACCGAGTCGCTGATCGAAATGGCAGATCAACTGCCAACGGCGATCGTCGGTGTCGGCGAACCTGCAGTAGTCGAGCCGCTGGTCGAGAGCATGCAAGTGCAACTGGGCGATACTGCTCTCGTGACGCATTCCCTGCCGATGTTCTGCGAGGTAGAGGCGATTGGTGCTGGCAAAGATCGAGCGATCGAGCATCTCGCCGGTCTACTGGGAATTGACCGTACTGGTGTAGTCGCCGTAGGTGACGGCAAAGGCGATCAATCTATGATCGAATGGGCTGGACTGGGTGTTGCCATCAGGGGTGCCCACGTCGATGCTATCAAGTCGGCGGATCTGCTTATATCTCCGCCAGAAGAGCGCGGACTGGCAAACTTTCTCAACGAGCTATCCGAAGCCGGTAGATTCGGTCCGCCAGTCACCCGACAATAGTTTCTAAAACCGACAAAGGCATACGCAGGGAGGGATTCTTGAAAGACGTAATTGTTCTCGGCGGCTTGAACATGGACTTAATTGTGGACACTCCGCGTCTGGCCGGGCCAGGTGAAACTGCTGAGGGCACACGGTTTTACACAACTCCGGGTGGAAAAGGTGGGAATCAGGCAGTGGCGGCCGCTCGGTTGGCCCAGAGTCCCGGGTCAGTGAAGATGGTCGGGCGCATCGGCGACGATGGATTCGGTGAGGATATGGCGCGGTTCATGCAGAACGAGGGCATCGATACATCACGCCTTTGCCGAACCGAAAATATCGCATCTGGAGTTGCAGTGATATTCATCCTTCCCGATGGTGAGAACCACGTGAACCCGGTTTATGGTGCGAACGCTCTCTGCGACGGGCAACAGTCGGATGCCGTGCATGACGCGCTGCGGAGCGCTGGAGTGTTGTTGTGTCAGCAAGAAGTACCGCTGCCGGTGACACTCGCGGCAATCGAGGCTGCGGCAAAGGCCGGAGTAGTCGTGGTTCTTGACCCTGCGCCGGTACGAGAAGTCCCGGACGGTTTCTACAAGTCGGTGACGATTCTCACGCCAAATCAGGGCGAGGCTTCATCGATGGCGAATATCGAGGTGGTCGACGTTGCATCAGCAAAATCTGCAGCAATCGCAATTCGCGACACCGGTATCGAGACTGTCATCGTGACCCTCGGCGATCGAGGCGCATGGGTCGAGTCGACCGGGGTATCAGAGTTGCTGGAGCCGTTCGAGGTGAATGTCGTGGCAACAGTGGCGGCTGGTGACGCTTTCAACGGTGGTCTGGGAGTCGGGATCGCATCGGGTATGGATCTGCTCGATTCCGCTCGATTGGGCATGGCATCCGGTGCGCTTTGCGTTGGCAAGGATGGCGCACAGGAGGCGATGGCGACGCGCGAAGAGGCAGAAGCGTTGCTGGCATCGCGGGGCAGATAAACGTTATTCGACCGTTGGCGGCTCTCCGGAAATGTCGGAGATTTTCGTGACCCCAGCCATGTTCATCAATTTTGTGAGCCGCTTGTTGATCCGTGCCGGTAGACCGGGGCCTTCATAGATGAACGAAGTGTATAGCTGCACAGCCGATGCACCCTTTGCGAGAAGTTGCCACACCTGCTCAGCGGTAGTTACACCACCGCATGCAATGATCTCCACCTGCCCCTGAACCAGGGCCTGCGTGTCAGCGATCATGAGTTCGGTGTGTTCGAAAAGCGGGGCACCGCTGAGACCACCGCGACCAACTTTCAACCGACTGTTCTCGATCGGGTGCGTGTTTGCAATGACCAGCCCGTCGACACCGGCGTCAACAGCAGTTTCAGCCAGTTTAAGAAGCTCTCGACGACTTTCATCATCACGAGGCCAGGGCGGGAGTTTCACGAACAAGGGCACCTGTTTTTCAGCGACAAGCCCCTCGATCAAGCCGCGTAACCGCGCTGGTTCGTGGAAAATCCGTAGCCCTGATGTATTCGGACTGCTGATATTCAGTTCGATACCTGCCACGAGGGATTGTGTACTCCGCAGGCATTCGAATATCTCATCTTCAATCGTACCGGCGATGCTGACGAGGACTCGATCCCTGTATTTTTGAGATTTCTTCAGCCGCCGTATTGCCGGTTCCAGGCCCTGACCCGGAAAGCCCATCGAATTCAGCACGGCCTGTTGGTCGGGCAACCTGATTACCCGGGGCTTTGGGTTCCCCGGACGAGATGCCAGGGTCACAGTGCCACCTGTGACGAAGCCAAATCCGAGGTTGAGTACCGACCCGAGGACTTTGCAGTCTTTGTCGAAGCCTGCAGCCATTCCGACCGGAGTCGGCAACTTTATCCCGGCAAGATTTAAGGCAAGCCTGTCATCACGAATCCCGTTTGCCAAACGAAAGGTGTTCCAGATTCCTGGAATACCGAGTGCCGTTTCAGCGATCTTGTGAGCGCCCTCAGGCGGGAGCCTGAAAATTAGAGGCCTTGCGGCCAAACTGTAGATACTCGTCTTATCACTCCGAAATGTTGCAACATCGACCGAGGATTTGTCTCCCGGATAGTCCCATTCAGAATAACCAGAAGTAAGATGTTAATCGCCCCCGGACACTAAACTTGACTCAATTCAAGGGACCAAGGCCTGAACTAACCCTATGACACTCGATTATCAAGTGGGCGATTCCACCAACCCCAAAGGGCATGCGCTGATCTATTTTAGAGATGGATCAAACCCGGGCCGAGTTGGCGCATCCTATGTTGTGATCCTGCCTGTCTCAGTAGACATCAGCAAGTACGTGCCGCCGTTTCTGGCAGGTCAGGTGGAGCAACTGGGATCCGGCGACATGTCGTCCTTCGCATTTCCCCCGGCACCCGAGCCCGTGCCATCCGAGGAGTGGCTTCGAGAGACTGCCAGGAACCGTGGCGATGACCTGCTGTTCGGTGGTACGGCAAATCTGAGCGATGTAACTTCGTTGATGGAGATCGTTGCGGGTATATCTGCCGAATACGCCTCCCAATACGACAGCCTTGCGAGTGTGAGAGACATTGCTGGGGCTGGTCAGGTCGACAATGGCGGAGCCAAAAACGACGCGGTCGCGAGCGCAGGCGCACCAATTGCTGACGTGAACGATGTGATGTACGGCATGATGTCGGAGCCCGATCTGCTTACCGAACTCACCACGCTCATGGGGCGATTTCAGTATGAATCTAGCGGGGGGGACACAGCAGGAGCGCGCGAAAGTGAAGCTAAAATCCGATCAATCGGCAGGCACGTACCTGATAATCGACGCATAGACCTGTTGATCGAGGCGGCGACCGATGGACGTGCCGAGTCTGCGACACGGGCACAGCTTTATCTTGAGAGAGCGTACGCGATGTATCGCGAGGATTACACTCGGGTACAGATAATCGAGCAGGAAATACAGGCGCTGAGCGGCGATTAGTTTCGGCTCAAGTAAGTGCCAGTTTTAACTGGTCAACCGTTATATTTCCACCACTCGCCACGAGTACCACGCGTTTCCCCCGCAACCGATCCCTCATATTGATCGCGGCAGCCAGCGACGCGGCACCGGCATGCTCGACCAGTGTTCTTGTCCCATGGACATAGTGCCTGATCGCAGCGGTAATATCTGAATCCTCGACCAGCACAAACTCTTTCAGGCGATTACGCAGTATTCCGATCGGCATCGGGTAGGCCGATTCTGTTGCCAGCCCTTCAGCAATTGTTGACATCGGGTACGTCTCGAATGATCCAGATTTCCATGCATGATATGCCGCGGGGGCGCTGGCAGCCTGAACACCGATCACTTGGGTCGATGGCGCCATAGCATCGGAAACGATACATGCACCGGATGCGCCCGAACCTGCTCCAACCGGTACGAAAAGCATGTCAATATCTGTCAGATCTTCGTGAATTTCGACTGAATATGTTCCAACCCCTGCTACAAGAGCGGCTTCATTGGCAGCATGGACAAAACGCATCCCATCTCGTTTCGCAAGATCCTCAGCGTGTTCTCTTGATCGCTCGAACACATCTCCGTGAAATACAACTTCTGCGCCCAGAGAGGCGATCGAAGCAGCCTTCGCCGGGTTCGCAC
>JAJRZP010000079.1 GCA_024275195.1 Chloroflexota bacterium
CCCCGTGATTGCCCTGCCCACCTCGGTCGGTTACGGAGCCAGCCTTGGTGGCGTGGCCGCCTTGCTGGCGATGCTCAACTCGTGTGCTCCGGGTGTTTCGGTCGTGAATATCGATAATGGCTTCGGAGCCGGTTATCAGGCAGCATCAATTGTGGGAGCGACGTGGGCGTAGCATTGCCACGACAATCGGCCACGACACGATCTCATCCTGAAATTAATAAAAACGCCCCGACACTGCCGGGGCGTTTTTATTAATTGATCGACAGAATATAACTACTCAAGAGTCTTCAAATATGCGATCAGGTCTTGCATGTCAGACTCAGTGAAGAAATCGAACGCTGGCATCACTGGTGGGAACCCATCGACGATGTAGGCGCCAGGTTCACGCACCGATTGTTCGATGTAGGCTTCCGCACTCAGCCCCGTCAGCCCGTCAGCCCGTGCGTACACGCCGCCGAGACCGGGACCTACAATCTGGTTCTTACCAGTCGAGTGACAGGCGCTGCAACTCACGAACAGGCGTTTACCGGCGTCTGCATTACCTGCACCGGCAACTGGAATTTCTTCCACCGGAGTCGTATCACCACCAGAACCATCTGGTCGGTCGACCGGCACTGCAGCCGTCGGATTGAACTCGACAGGCTCTTGAGTTGGAATTACTTCCTCAGTGCACGCAGCCAGCACAACCAACATTGTGATAGAAGCCACCATCAGTAGAAAAATGCGTTTACCCAGCACTATTTCGTCCTTTTGTATAACTGATTTTCATCCAGACGAAAATCAAACGAGTATTCGTTAGGCGATTCACGTTAGCAACAGCCCGAAACAGGGTCAATCAGCCAGAAGGGAGAATTCGGGAGTGAAACTACCTGAATTCGGTTACGTCAGCAGCTCAACCTGAGATTCGCCTGATCTCAATCTCTTCTCCGGGGGCAAGGGCCACTCTTCGAATTTCAATACCAAGCTTCAGCAGCCAGTAACTCAATGTCGCTTTGCTCACTCCCAATCGCTTCGCTGCACCGGTGAGCCCGACCTCGTTGACCATCTCAGGTAATGCGCGCTCAAGTGGTCGCCTCAACTTGCGTTCGGCGAGGATCATTTTTTTTGTCTTAGAGCCTTGCATTCATTTCCCCTGTTCATCATCAGCGTGGCAGTTTCGAATGTAGTTGCTCACCAGTCAAATTGCAGTGCGCTTTGACTACGCGGTTTCGGACCTTTTACCCAACGCCTACGACTCACAACACCTCGTCAAGACCTTCTACCGCCTGCCACGAAATCCTACAAAACAGTATCTGAACTTGTCAAGAACTTGTTCCGTTTTTATTCCGTATTTTTTTTATACTTGTTCGAAACTATTTCGTAATTTGTTTATTATGTACTGATTTTATGACTATGACTTGCTCTCGATTCAAATACGGATATCTGGCGCGCTACTTGCGCACAGATGTGCATTCTTACTGCGATTGATCTGGCTATTTATGCCATTAGCCTCGCGCCGATGCACGGAATTGGTACCACGCTGGTCTCGGTTGTGAAGTGCCTTATCCGGATCCGTGTCATCAACGGATATCGTGTACAACCCGGTGCCCTGCTCGTCTCCATCCCCGTTCGGCTCGCTCGCAACTCTTGTGGCATGTAACACCTATCCGCGGATTGAACTGCCTCTCCGTCGATCATCCAGTTCAAAGTTCGTCAACCAAGAGTTCGCCTAAATCGCTGTAATTCGCCTTCGGCAGTAGGCGTGCCACTGCTAGAATTTACGGCGCTTTGCATCGGCTTCCTGCCAGTGCATCGCAGTCTGCGATAGAGTCGCCCACCCCCACGGAACACCGTCACGGAGAAAATTCAATAGAGCCCGTAACCGATCTCATCCACATCCTTGAGACCTTCGTGCTCAACTTTTCTACCGACGTTTACGACTTCATGGGCTGGTTCGGGGTCGTCGTACTCATGTCGATCGAAAGCACGGCCATTCCCCTGCCGAGCGAGGTCATCATGCCCCTGGCGGGCTGGCGGCTCGTGCTGGACGAAGGCCGTGGGGTTCCGTACGTATTCCTTGCAGGTTTCTGGGGGGCTGTCGGAAGCCTGATTGGCTCGCTTGTGGAGTACTACATATCGCGCGCTGGTGGACGACCGTTTATAGAAAAATATGGGAAATACTTTCTTATTACCCACAAAGATCTCGAACGTGCGGATAGGTGGTTCCAAACCAGAGGTGAACTAACCGTATTCGTGGCGAGATTGATCCCGGGAGTTCGCGGATTCATTTCCATTCCGGCCGGCATCGCCCGAATGAACGTCGTCAGATTCTCAATTTTTACCTTCATCGGTGCGTTTCCGTGGACGCTCGGCCTGGCATGGGGTGGCTTCCTCCTCGGTGAAAACTACGATTCGATTCGAGATGTCTCGAAACCATTCGACATCCCGATCCTCGGTACTGTCACGTTGCTGTTTATCTGGTTCCTGTGGAAGCGGATTAAAGAGGTTCGCGCAGATTCGGCTGCACGCGAATCGTCGGTCGATTGACCTCGAACCGGCATCGAATCATCGATAGATGGCGTTTCGGGTATATTTGAGTTTCGATTCGTGCTGCTCCGATCCTCATGGAACGCGTCAACTACATTCCTCAGATGACAACTGAACTCAAGAACAAGCTCAACATCAGTGTGAATGGCATCGAGGTCAGTTGCGGAACAGAATCGCGAATTCTCGATGCTCTCCAGCGCGCCGGCTTTGACGTGCCGACACTCTGCTACGACGAGCGAAGCGGACCGCAGGGCACCTGCCGCCTGTGCCTCGTCGATGTCGAGATCGACGGTCAGACACAACAGGTCGCATCCTGTACGGCGTTCGCTGCCGACGGTATGAAGGTGGAAACCCACTCAGATTCGATCACCGAATATCGGAAAACGATTCTGGAGTTGCTGCTATCGGAGACGTCGTCACCCGCAAACTGTCCCAGATGCCTCTATTTGAAGAAATGTGATCTGCACTACGCGGCTGAGGAGTACGGGGCAAAATGGGACGCGTTCGAATCTCTCGTTCCGCGGGAAAAAGCCAGCGACGACAATCCGTTTATTCAGCGAGATTACGACTACTGCATCTCGTGCTTCCGTTGCACGAACATCTGCAACGACTGGGAGCAGGTCGGGGCGATCACTGTCGAGGGTCGTGGGCAGGAAAGCTCGATCTCCACTTTCTTCAACAATAATCTTCTCGAATCGCCATGCACGTTCTGCGGTCAGTGCATCAATACCTGCCCCACTGGCGCCCTCACCGACCGGAAGATCATCGGTACGACCAGTGCAGCGAACGTCGAACGGACGAAATCAGTCTGTCCTTACTGCGGAGTCGGCTGCGGTATCCACCTTCTGACAGAAGACGGGCAGATAAGAGGGACAGAGCCAGATTTCGGCGCCCCAAGTCGAGGATCCCTATGCGTAAAAGGGCAATTCGCATCCTGGGAGTTCGTAAAAAGTGAAGAACGGCTAAAGTATCCGCTTCTCAAAGAAGATGGGGTGTTCAAGCGCGCATCGTGGGACGACGCACTCAACCTGATAACAAGCCGGTTCACGGCAATCCGTGATGAGTCAGGGCCTGACTCGTTGGTGTTGTGGTCGTCAGCGCGCTCGGTCACCGAGGCGAACTACCTGATGCAGAAATTTGCCCGGATCGGTATTGGTACAAACAATATCGATAACTGCTCGCGTACCTGACACGCTCCAACGGTCGCCGGTATGGCGGTCATGGTTGGCAAGGGTGCGATGACCAACTCGATCGAGGAGTTGGCGGGTGCAGACCTTCTGTTGGTTGTTGGCTCGAACACAACAGAGGCACATCCGGTCATCTCCTTGCGGATGAAACGTGCGGTCAAGAACGGTGCGAAATTGATCGTTATCGATCCACGCACTATTGAACTGACCAACTGGGCGACCCGGCATCTCAAGATCAACATCGGAACCGACATCCCGCTATTCAACGCCTTCGCAAATGTGATGATCAGAGAGGGGCTATACGATCGGGAATATGTCGAGAATCGCACCGAAGGCTTCGACGAACTAGCACGGCATGTCGAGTTGTACACACCGGAGTACGCCTCAGAAATCTGCGGGATATCGGCTGAAGAGATCATCGCCACGGCTCGAGAATACGCAGCCGCATCAGGCAAAGCCGCCATCTGCTACACGCTTGGCATCACCGAGCATTCCTGTGGTTCACACAACGTCCAGTCGATAGCCAATCTCGGAATGCTCGGGGGAAACTTCGGAAAACCGAACGCGGGAGTGAATCCGCTCCGCGGTCAGAACAACGTGCAGGGAGCTTCCGATTCCGGTGCCCTGCCGACCGACCTCCCCGGTTATCAAAAGATCGAACGTCCCGGTGTCCGCGAAAAGTTTGAGAAGGTATGGGGCGCAGAACTTCCCAAACGGCGCGGAATCACGAAGATTACCGCGATGGATCAGATGCTCCGTGGGCGCGTCCGCGGGGTCTACATCATGGGCGAAAACACTGTCATCTCCGATCCCAACACCAACCATGCTCAAGCTGCCCTCGAAGCAACCGACTTCATCGTAGTTCAGGACTTGTTTATGACCGATACGGCGAAGCTTGCCGACGTAGTCCTGCCTGCGGCATCGTTCGCCGAATCAGACGGTACATTCGCCAACAGCGAACGTCGGGTTCAACGGGTCCGACCGGCGATAGAACCGGTCGGCGAAGCCCGCACCGACGTCGACATTCTGCTCGACGTCATGGGTAGATTTGGCATCGCTCAAAACCTGCAGACAGCCAGCGATGTTTGGGACGAGATGCGGCAACTCTCGCCCCTTTTCAGCGGTATCACCTACGAACGGCTTGATGCGGAAGGTGGTATCCAGTGGCCATGCCCGACCGAAGATCATCCCGGAACACCATACTTGCACAAAGATGAGATGGACTCTGGCATGCCGGGCTACTTTGCGCCGGTCGATCACATTCCGCCAGCAGAACCAACCGATTCTGAGTACCCGCTGACTCTTACTACGGGTCGACGCCGATCGACGTATCACACCGGGACACAGACCGGCCGAGCGTCTGGTTTCGATCTACTCGTTCCTTCAGAACTGGCAGAGATAAATGAGTTCGATGCTGAGCAAATGGATCTTGTTGACGGACAGATTGTGACAATCAGTTCTCGGCGTGGGTCAGTTGAGGTTCCGGTCAAAATAACGAATAGATCACCTCACGGAACCGTGTTCATGAGTTTCGCGTTCCCAGAACTGACACAGACAAACCGCCTGACATCCGATGCTTACGATTTCATCACTGAAACGCCTGAATTCAAGGCGTGTGCTGTGCGGATCGACAGAATCGCACCGTTGCAGTCGGATACGATCATCGCTGGCGATCAGGATCAGTCCTGACGCGGACTCATTCGGGATGACCAGAAGCTTGGATCGCCAATAACCGGATAATCGATCGTTTCGTACTTCCCACGCACGTTTGTGCCCGCCGTAAACGCCTCGACGTTCTCTTGAATGTATCTGGCAATCTGTTGTGCTGCACCGATCTGATTCGTCAACGGATTTGTCGTTACGATTAGCTTCCCAGATACGATCAATGACTCAGGGGCGGTTGATATTGTCGACCCGGGGCAGTCAGTTGCGTATCCAGTGAGTTGACCTGATGTCAGTGCGGCGATGATTGAAGTCTCATCAACAACAGTAGAATCCGACGTGTTGATAAGTACCGCATCTGAGTGCATCAAGTTGAGTTCACGTTCTGAAATCAACGGTGCTGCGGTCGGTCCGGGTTGAACATGAATCGAGATCGCATCGGACCCTGCGACCAGTAGATCCAATGTCTGACGGCGCACATTCAAGTCGTCAAGCATTCCGGTACGTGGTGTTCGGGTGTCCGCTATCACTGCCGATACTCTGTTGGCGGTCACTTTCCTCACCACTTCACTGCCGATTTCACCAAGCCCTATTATCCCCCAGTTGGGTTTTGGCTTCACCGTAAGCGGTCCGGTAAATCCGATCACCCTGTTAGCCACACGCGGCGCTATCACAGGCGATATTCCAGCGACAATCACATCGGGATTGGTCGAATGCTCCAGCAAAGTCGTTGGCGGTCGACATCCCACATACTGAACCATTCCGAACCCGGGCAGATCACGAGAATCTAACGACTCTGCCGAAGATTCACCAAGTATCAACACATCATCATTCGCCGGAGTGATGCTGCTGAACTCGTCGATAGATATCCGACGATATCCCCCGACAGAGGACAACTGTGAGTCGACGGCGTTGCCGACAGGATCAGAATCTGAAGCGAGTAAGAAGATGTTGGTCATCAGGCAATAGTGGTGGCCCAGTTTTATCCGGACCTGTAACAACAGTAAGAACACGATCGTGTACGAATCAATGGTAACGATACAGCCACCTGAATCATGGTTCAGGGCTTATGATTCACATCCGCATTTCATTTCGAGTCGTGCCATCACACAGATAATCGGACCATGTGATTGACAGAAGCAATACCGAATCCACGAACGCTGCTATTTGTGCCCGGCAATCAGTCGAGTATGTTGCGAAAAGCTGCGAGCTTCGACACCCGATGGCTGATCCCCGACCTTGAGGACTCGGTCCCATCAAGAGAGAAAGACGCCGCCCGCGCTATTGTCGCCGAACACATTCCACTGCTGGCAAAGGCTGGAAAATCACTCGTTCCCCGGGTCAACTCGATATCTTCCGGACTCGCTGAAGCCGATATCAATGCCGTGGTATCGAAAGACATAGCTGGCATCTCAATCGGGAAAATTGGAACTCCAAACGAGGTGGCCGTTGTCGAACGGTTGCTCAAGCATGCCGAGGAACGCGCCGACATCCCTGTTGGGCACACCACTATTCTGCCCTGGCTCGAAACCGCCGAAGCGGTTATAAACGCCTATTCAATCTGTAAGTCCAGCGATCGGATTCGCTGGGCTGCCTTCGGTGCAGAGGACTTTTCTGCCGATATGGGTATCCAAAGAACGGTCGATGAGGCGAATACAGCCGAAATAGACACTCTCGAACCGGGGCTGGCATACCCACGGGCTGCAGTTGCAATCGCAGCGCGGGCAGCAGGGGTACACGTACTCGATACCCCGTACACGAGATTCCGCGATCCAGAAGGATTGCGATCTGAGGCAATGCTGGCGAAATCGATCGGCTACAAAGGCAAACTTGCAATCCATCCGGCACAGCTGGAAACAATCGAATCCGTATTTAGGCCTGACGAAAATGAAATTGAACGGGCCAGAAACGTGCTGAAGGTCGCAGCCGAAGCCGAAGATGAAGGCCGCGGCTCGATTGCGTTGGACGGCGAAATGATCGATATGCCAGTGATACTCCGTGCACGAAATATCCTTCGTGACTCCGGAATCGCTGAATAGCTTGTTGAAATCAGGAGATATTCAAATGAACTACGGAAGATTCTTCGAGGATTTTGAAATCGGCGAGGTACTCAAGCATTGGCCGGGCCGAACTATCTCGGAAACCGACAATAGCTGGTTTTCGCTGCTGACCCAAAACCAACATCCGATACATATCGATGCCGATTATGCCAGCGTGACCCAGCACGGCCGTAATCTCGTGAACGGACTGCTCGTCCTTTCTATCGCTATTGGCCAGACGGTCGCAGATATCTCGGGACGAGGAATTGCAAACCTCGACTACGAAAAGGTCGTCCACGCAGGACCGACTTTTCATGGCGATACGATCTACACAACCTCGCATATCCTGGGACTCAAAGAAACCTCAAAAGGTGATCGTGGGGTTGTCTACCTCGAAACCGAGGTTACGAATCAGCGTAAAGAGCGTGTCATGACCGTGCGTCGACACGTACTAATCCCGAAGCGCAATCACGCTACTCTTGGCGAGGGGAAACTGCCCCACGAAACGGAATCGTAAGTTGATCGACCCAGAGAATGTCGCTCCGGTCAGCACCGGCGAACGCAAAGGGCCGCTTCACGGGATCAGGATTCTTGCGATATCGCAGTTTGGTGCCGGACCCTTCGCAACCCTGAACCTCGTCGATCTCGGGGCTGAAGTCATCAAGATCGAAGACCCCAGCGCTGGCGGTGACATAGCGCGCTACGTTCCGCCTGCAACAAACGATGCAGACTCACTTTACTTTCAATCGTTCAACCGTGGGAAAAAATCGATTGCCATTAATCTGCGTGATCCTGCTGGTGTCTCGGTTTTTCATCGATTCGTTGAAAAATCCGATGCCGTGTTCAACAACCTCCGCGGCGACCTGCCCGAAAAGCTGGGGCTCACCTATGAAAAACTGGGATCACTGAACCCGGCGATAGTTACCTGCTCACTTTCTGGGTTCGGCCGTACAGGCCCGCGCGCATCAGAACCGGGCTACGACGCCATAATGCAGGCGATGGCTGGCTATATGTCGATCACAGGCGAACCAGACGGCCCTCCGGGAAAAGCCGGGGTATCGATAATCGACTTTGCCGGGGGCTATGCGGCAGCCCTCGCCATTGTTGCCGGATTGCTTGATGCAAAAACGACAGGAATCGGCAGGGATCTAGACGTTGGCCTGTTCGATACGGCCGTATCCATGTTGACGTACTTTGCCTCGTGGAAGCTGAACAGCGACTGGGAGCCGGTTCGGTCTTCGAATTCAGCGCATCAAACCCTGGTTCCCGCGCAGAATTTCCAGACCATTGATGGCTGGGTCACTGTATTTTGTGCGAAAGAGCATTTCTGGAAGAAATTTGCGGAACTCATCGAGTTGCCACAATTAGTCTGCGATGAGCGCTTCTCGACATTCGCGTCGCGTCACGATAATCGTCAAATACTGGCTCCAATTCTTTCGGAACGACTCCTTCAGAAAACCAGCGCAGAGTGGCTGGAACGATTCAGGGGCGTTGTTCCGGCAGGGCCGATCAACTCGATCGAACAGACGTTCGAGGACGAACAGATCGAGGCACGTGGCGTAATTGTTGACGTTGAGCATCCTTCATACGGAACGATTCGACAGGTCGCCTCTCCCATACTGACGGAAGGTTCAAATCGGGCAGTCTCGCCCGGTCCCGCACTTGGCGAGCACACCGATCTACTGTTGTCCGGCTTGCTGGCTCTCGACGACACTGAGATAACCCTGCTGCGCCAGATGGGCGCAGTTGGGTAAATCCTGCACGAATAGGCTGGCAATCCGTGGCGTACCTGCCTTTAGAATGGTCATAGTGCCCCCGTAGCTCAACTGGACAGAGCGGAAGACTTCTAATCTTTAGGTTGTGGGTTCGAGTCCCGCCGGGGGTGCCATATTCGATCTGAACTCAGGACGGAATAAATATCAGG
>JAJRZP010000080.1 GCA_024275195.1 Chloroflexota bacterium
AGCCCAAGGTCTGATCATTACTGCTCACCGAGTTAGCTTCAGTCCGACTCGAATTACCCAGCCTTTGTTTCGATCCGCCACTCCTACCGACGAAATTCCACCGACACTCTGCGCCATCGGCCCGACGACTCAGTTCAGCCCGCACCACCCGGACTTGTGAGCCCGTTTTGCTAGAGGGTTTAGGCTGGCCTGAGTGCCTGCCGGTGATATGGGCGGAAACGTTCGTCCAAACATCGCCATTACAAATCGGTCGAGCGAATTTGTCGACCGTTACGGCGGGTCGAACGCACTGCTTCCCGTCGATTCCGACCGTTGCGCTACAGGTTTTCCCTGTTAGCTCCGGAGGCGAGTTTTCGACGAGTTCAGGGAGTGAACATTGGGGGCAATGACGACGCGGGACCGGCTTGCGTTTGCTCATGACAGAGCACTTTTTGACCTAGCCGATCACACACAACTTTAGCACCAAAGTTGAAAAAGCTGCATTTCATCTTGGACTTAAACCTTCTGGTTGTAATTCGCTTATCGTAGGTTCGAACCCTACCTCGGGAGCCGTATTGAACTCAAACGTAAAAAAGCCCCTAGAAATTTTCTGGGGGCTTTTCGCGCCGCTCAACTAATATCAATCGGCCGGATATGTCATTGCGAGGAATCATCGACGTGGCAATCAGCGTAAGTAGTACACGGAGAAAACTCGATTAAATTCAGCGTGGAGGGTCACCCTACTATCCGAGACTTGTTCGACAGCGAGTCTGACTCTCATCTGCGACTCCGGACTGATTTCTCCCGTATCCACGAGATCTTGATTCTCTTCGAGAGAGGCTTCGTAGTACTGACGTAACGATTGAAAGTACACAAGTTGTAGGTGGTGCAGTTGCGACATTTCGGGGGGCGGCTCGATCGTCCTCCAGGCAGCAACGACATCATCAAGGGTTGAATTAGCGAGTGTCAACGTGCTCATCGAATCATTCAAGGCTGCACGGAGAACCTCTGGGATAAAAACCGGTGCTGGGGTGGCCAGCGCTTTGGCATTTTCTTCAGTAGTCATGCTGTCAAGCGCTCGTGGTTCACCTCCATCTCGCCTCCCAGAGGCAAGCTGAGTCCGACCAGGGTCGTTTGGATCCGACAATAATTCTTGGCGTTCTAGTTCGTTCAACATGGCCGTGATCGCATTATCAACCTCGGCATCAACCTCGATAACACTAATCCCGTGCGGTCTGGTTATCTCAAAATACTGAGAAATTCGCTCCGTGGTCGCAGTCGCAGTCGCGCTGACGCCATCGTCCGTACAACCTCCAAGAAGTGATGCAATCGCTATCGCCAAACATGCGAAAATTTTTGCTTTGATCTTGACAACTCTCATGCCGACGTTTTAGCACATCCACCTGACCCGATCAATAGCGCATAGACCAGGTCAGTTCATAGCTAACGGTGGACCAGAACTTCGTCACAAAGCTGACTGTTAATCAGCGGGTCGTAGGTTCGAATCCTGCCTCGGGAGCCATATTGAACCCAAGAAAAGACCCCATCTCTGTTAAGCGTGCAGAGCGGGGTCTTTTTTATAGACCTGACATAACTCAATTTCCGGCTTTCGCG
>JAJRZP010000005.1 GCA_024275195.1 Chloroflexota bacterium
CAATAGGGGTCAATCTGGCGTTAGGATGTGTCATGAGAGGGCTCCGTTTACTGGTGGGTTTAATCTGTTCCACACAGCAAAAACGGAGACCTCTCACATGTAAACAACCTACGTGGGAAGTACAGCTAGTCGAACCACTCCGAGTCGAACGCGAGTGACATCGGATACCACCAGTCATCCTCTGCCGCCTGCGGAACCTTTTGCTGATACTTCGACATCAGATCGTTCCACTCCTCAGCCCGCTTCGAAGCGGTGTAACTCTGGAAATCGCGCCGGGGGTCGAAATCGTCAGGAACCGTGCAATACATGAACAGGTGATTCCCGCTCCGGAAAATCTCCATTCGCTCAATCCCGATTCCCTTCAATGCTTCAAGCACCTCAGGCCACACGTTGCGGTGGTACTCCTCGTACTCGGCAATAATCTTCGGATCATCTTTCAGGTCTAAAACCTGCGCAATCGACTTTGACATTCGTATTTACTCCCCCACAATCGCCTGATCAAGTATCTGGACGGGTTTTTAGGTCTGGCACCAGTTATTTATGGGCGCATAGCCTACACTCTGCGGAATCTGAAAAAGCGATTTTGCCGAAACCAAAGAGGAACAACACCATGCAACGTGTCGGATTCGAAATGAAAATCCACCCTGAAATGGTCGACGAGTACAAGCAACGACACGACGACATCTGGCCCGAAATGTCTGAAGCACTCATCCGAACCGGATGGCGTAACTACACGATCTTCTTCAAAGACGATGGAACGCTCTTCGGCTACGTCGAATGCGACGAATCGTTCGAGGCATCATTAGAAGGTATGTCTAAAGAAGAAGTAAACCAGAAGTGGCAAGACGACATGTCACTCTTCTTCCAACTACCCGACGGCGCCCACGCCGACCAAAACATGATCCAATGGCGAGAAGTCTTCCACGCCGACTAATGCAATGTTTTACTTCGCATATGGTTCAAATATGCCTACTCATCAGATTCTTAGGTCTGACTCCTACGCCAAATTCGTCGGTAAAGCCGAATTGACGGACTATAAACTCGACTTCACTAGATTTTCCAGTAAGCGTAAATGCGGGGTCGCAGATGTCGTAAAGTTGGTGGGAGGCAGTGTATGGGGGGTGTTGTGGGAAGTTTCTGAGGCTGGTTGGAGGTGCCTAGATATCAGAGAAGGAGTAAGTTCAAACTCCTATCGAAGAATATCCGTAACGGTGCTATACAACGGCGTGGAAACGAAGTGCTTCACCTATGAGGTGGTGAAGAAAAAACCATTCATACCTCCGAATCAGATGTACATGGATCTTTTACTTGAGGGCTCTCGTGAGCATGAACTACCAGACGACTACATTGCCAAATTGAGCCGGATCACCATTGCCACTTAGATACATGTTGCTCGACCTCAAAATATCCTTCAGAGTTCGTTGCAGGATCACACGGATGACACCAATCGGCTGAAAATAAACTTCCTTGTACTGATCCGACGAACACCCCAAATTGAATCGCGGTTACCCCGTTACGTCGTCATTGATAACGTTGGCTGGATTTGGCTTACGTACTCAGGCATCGATGACATCGCCCACAGTCCGTCGCGCAAAGAAGACACCAGTTCTCATCGAAAAGACCGGGTCCAACTGTATGGAACCGGTCTTTTCGATTGCGTAGATTAGGTTCTACTGAGTTGCTGAGCTGATTCGGCCTGCAACTCGTGCAACGCCGCGTGAGAACCGTGGTGTTAGCCATCCCTCGAAGATCCCGGCGGTGAATGCGAATGCAAACAATGCCAGTTGACCGGCGAAGATTCCCGTCCCACCGCTACCTGCCAGGAACGCTACCCGTGTGGTGGCTTCTTGGTCAGATACCAATGGCAGCGAAATGATTCCGGCACCGAACAGCGCAAATACTGCCAGTGCAAGAACACCACCAACAAGAGGTCGCGCCAGCCCAACCATGAACAGGGCGACTTTCTCGGTGTACTCAAGTTGCAGCGTTACGGTTCGGAGAAGAACTGTGAATGCACTTCCGGCGATACCGAATATCACTGCGGCGAAGACGATTTCAAGTGGTGTCGATAGGAAAAGTGCCTCAACGCCAGAAACTGTCACGGTGACTACAGTTAGTGCCCCCGCCAGAAGAGAAAGACCAACCATCGGTGAAACGATGCGACGTAACATCGTGCGAGAGTGGATCATCTCGCCTACGTTTGCATCCAGTGTCCCGAGAATCTGATCGCCATCTCGAAGAACGTCGATTCCACCGGACATGGCCCGATCAATCCATGCCTGTAAATTATCTATCATCTGAGACTGATCTTTGAGTTTCGCACTGCGAACTCTGATCATCAGTCGTTCGACTGAAGCCACGAATGGAGCGGATTCTGCGACCATTCCACGCCCGCTCTCTTGCGGACTTATGTCCTCGGCCTCAAATCGTACTGGTTCCGTCATAGCGTGCTCCTCGTTAGTTAGAACCTAGCCCTGAACTCATATTCAACTGTAATGGGTGTGCAGACGACGTACCGGGAAGGCCGGCTCCTCATTGGTTGTCGCTCACCACGGAAAGTTGTCGCAAACGTAGCACTGAGATTGCGCAGGGTCAAGAATATCGTCCCTGATCGAACTCAAAACCAGCAGATTCCGTCGCGAGTGAAAAATACTCGTTACCGACTAACTCTGTTGCTCTCGGCGCCTGAGAGCCTTCTTCGAGGAATACCAGAGCCATGTAATCCCTGCTGCGAACGACAGAATTACCAACCCGAATAAAGCCGAGCCCCAGACACCGCCAGTGCCGTCTCGTTCTCGGGAGTTGACCTGAACCGTCATGATCGTAGACCCCTGCCCAAGATCAGATTCGACCTGCACATCAATGGCCCAGGGACCTGCATTCTCCATGTCCATTTGCGAGAGGTAGTAGATCGGGTCAAAAGGCGAATTGAGGGCGAGAGTGAACTGAATCTCACCCTCCTCAGAAGGAGTTCCGAAAATACGCACTTTCGCATCGTCGATATCTTCACCCGTAACAGCATCTCGAACCCGAACTGCGAACCGTGAAGTTCCAGTTATCGGTGCGGCCGGGCTAACCTGAAGCTGGACTTTGAATGGGCCTGCGACGGTATCTCCGAGTATTCGATAGCCGTTGATTCGCTCATCACTCTGGGCGCTCACCGAAACTGTTGAAACCAGAGTTATGAATGAAAGTATGGTTAGCATTCCGATCAGGCGAATCAGAGTGAGGTTCGGTAGTAAATTTGTAGTCAAATCGAAATTGATGTCCAGTGTGGCAGAGATTCCATGGAGTCACCCCGACCGTTGGTGAATAGACTGTATTCAATTCTGCCGTATAAAACGCCAAATATGTGCAAAAGGTCAGGGTTAATTCTTGGGTTACTACGAACTGGTAGTCAAAAACGGACGTATGCTGGACGCCGAGTCCGGTTTTGATGCTATTGCCGATATCGCTGTTTCGAACGGCAAGATAGAACGCATCGCCTCAGATATCGACACCGCACTGACCGACGATTCGGTCGACGCGAGCGGGCAGTGGATAATGCCCGGGATGATCGACTCCCATGTCCATGTCGCAAATTCGACCGACCTCGGACACACCAGAGGACTCGGACTACAGATGGTCGCGGCAGCAGGTGCCACCACGGTGATCGATCTCGGTGGAAGTATGGACGTCCTTGTCGCTGGTATTTCTGCACGGGGATCGGGAGTTAGCGTCGGTAGCCTCGGATATCTCAAACCGGGAGAGACAGTCCCCGAAGGTCGCCTCAGTCCCGACATGATTCTGGAGATCATCGGTACTGCACTTCAGGCCGGGTCGCTGGGCATAAAACTCTGGGGTGGTTACTACCCATTTACTCCCGACGAAACTTCACGATTTATCTCAACTGCAAACAAGCTTGGCGCGTATGTTGCCTATCACGTCGGCACTACCGAGACCGGCTCTCGGCTTGACGGACTGCGAGAACTACCCGTGTTGCTTGGCAGCACCGGTCGAGTTCATGTCGCCCACATCAATGCATACTGCCGCGGGTCGATTCTGCCCGTCAACGAGGAGATTCGCGAGGCACTTCAGATTCTCAGTGATCTACATGATCAGGTGGTATCAGAAGTACATCTAGCACGACCGAATTTCACACTCGGAAAGTGTGATGGACGGGGCAACGTACTCGCGGATGTTGTCGCAAACTGCCTTCGGCTGCAAAACTACGAACCAACAGCAGATGGAATCCGTGCAGCTCTTCGAGACGGGTATGCCTCGACCGTCGAAGTAATTCGAACCGGGCTTGTACTCGTGAGCGGCGAACGAGGGGTTGAACTGTTCGATGCGGGCAACACCGACGTTCCGATGAGCTTCCCGGTGAACAACGCCACATCGGCGTTTCAACTAACTGCCGCAAAAAACGCCGAAGGTGCATTCATTGTCGACGCTATTGGTAGCGATGCCGGTGCGCTGCCCCGAAATGTGAATATCGAACAGGCGATGCGCATGGTGAAGTTCGGTGCACTAGAACCGCTCGATATGGTTTTGAAGCTCAGTTTGAATCCGGCGAAAATGCTCGGGCTCACCTCGAAAGGTCGACTCGCCGAAGGAATGGATGCCGACCTCACGCTGGTCGACCCCGACATAGGCAGGGCAAGCCAGAGTTTTGTCGCTGGCGAGCTAATCATGCTGGGAGGTCGAGTTGTTGGCTCGGGAGGAACGATCCTCACGACTGACCGTGGAGCGAAAAGCGTCAAAGCAACTGGAATCCCGTACGAGCGAATCGATCTCTCCGAAGCACAGATGTACCGCGGTGCGTAGTTCGTGACTCTCATGCTGGCTACTCTGGCCTACACCGTAGTAGTTCCTTTGTAATTGCGATATCTCCGAAGCGGAGCCTAACTTATTTGCCGAGTGAAATCGAGGTATCTCGCGAGAGCATGATTTCTGCCGCGGGAGAGAATATTGTGGGCTGTATCGGTAGTTGTTGGCCGCGATATCCCTCGGCTGCGCTCGGGAAGTCGGTTGTGGCGATGCGGCAGTTAAAGTGAGCAGACGCACCCGAGCGTGTGCGCGCGGCTAAGCGTGCAAGCTTCTCGGCTACTCGTCCGAATCGTTTTCGTCGGGGAGTTGAACGTTCCTGAACGAGAAGTAGATAGCGAAGTCGTAGGCGAGCTTCAAGCCACCACCGATCAACCACGGCGCCACCGTATAGGCACCCGCCCACAGGAAACCCGTTGCCGTCGAACTCGGCATCCGACCCAGCCCACGTCCAAGATTTGCTGAACCCGCCATCACAGTTCGTTCCTCTGGTGGTACGAGAGCCATCATGTACGACTGCCGGGTCGGAACGTCCATCTCATCGAATATCCCGCGCAACATCCAAATTCCGGCGGCTATCGCCACGCCCGGTGCGAACGCGAATGCAATCAGGCAGATATTCGATGCCACCTGTGTCCAGACAAACGTGTTGAGCAGTCCGATACGCTTTGCTACATACGGGGCAAGCCAGATCGAGATCAGGTTTAGCCCCTGAGTTGCGATCATGATCGCGGCAATCGTACCTTCGTTCATTCCGTACTGATTTACCATCCAGAGCGCGAAGAACGCGTCAAATATCATGCCGCCTGCGAACGAATCGACCCCGAACAACCCCGAAATTTTCAAGATAGGTTTTCTCGATGGCGTTCTGAACGGGTTGACCAGCAGATCACCGGCGCCAGCCTTCGACTCTATGGCTGAAGAAAGTGCGAGATATATCGCGGCATTGAGCAGATTGATCCCGAGGTAAATTGCCAGCAGCACCTTATAGGCGTCGACCAGATCCCAACCTCGAACACCGATCAGGTAGGTCGCTATTCCAACAAGCGCACTTCCAACTGCCCTACCGCCAGCCGACGAGACCGATAGATTCGAAAATGCCCGTGTACGAGTCTGTGAACTGGTCACCTCGGTGAGCGAGGATTGCTCGAGTTGGAGACTCGGTCCCCAATGCATTCCGCTTCCTGCATACGACCCGAAGAACGAAGCAATGCCTATCAGCCAGACATTCTCGGTGAAAAACAGCATCACGATGGCGATGCCAGTAACGCCTGCAACGATCACGAACCAGACGCGACGTGAAATCGTGTTCGCCGTAAACATCACGATCAATGAGAAAAGAAACCCGCCGATCAGGCTGGCGCCGAGCACGAGACCGATCTGGGGTACAGAGAGACCGATTTCGGCGAGATAGATCGCCAGAATCACCGCGATCAGCCCCCGACCCATGTCGCGCAGCCCTCTTCCGGCATAGACGATCAACGCGTCTAGTCCGGGTCGACCAGGCCGGTCGGCAATGGATAACGGTGTGGAATCTTGCGAGGTCATTGGCGATCGAGAACCGTGAAGTGCCGAGTGTAGCCCTGTCCCAACATCGCCTGCCACATCTGTATCTCGTTGGCGGCAGTTCACTCAATGGCACGCTGAGGCGGGCTATGCAGTCGTCAGGATTAGATTCTGGAACATCACTGATCTCAAACGTAATCTTGTCTGTTCCTTGAGTTCGTCGGCGAACACCGGTGTGACTCTCGAGATTTACAAGCCGCACTTACGAATTTTTCCGCCCCCCCCCCCCCCCCCCCCCCCCCCCC
>JAJRZP010000081.1 GCA_024275195.1 Chloroflexota bacterium
ATGCCGATATCGAAGTCCCAGCCGACTTCTTCCCGAACAGCCTCCACAATTGCGGTGTTCTGCCTGATCAGGTCACCGTGTGCGAGCGCACCCCAATTCGGGGGGAACGGCGTCAACTTGGCGGCAGTGTAGCCATCGTCCTTCACCAGCCGTGCAGCCTTTGCGAAGCTTTCAGGAGTCGTCAGTGGCCCTGAGTAGCCATACGACCCAAGCAGGACTATCGCCCTCACCCGGTCGCGAACTTTGCCACCGAGCAGGTCCCATACCGGAGCATTGAGTCGCTTGCCCTTAATGTCCCACAATGCCATGTCGATTGCCGATAGCACGGCGGTGATGGCCGGGCTTCGGAACGAGTACTTACGATAGGCAGTGTTCCAGATTCGATCGATGTCGCGGGGGTCTTGCCCCCTGATGTCGTCTTCAATCCGGTGCGTAATAACTTCGGTCGCATCGGCATAGCTCCAGAAATTCCCTTCGCCTACGCCGTATGTGCCATCATCACAGGTGACTCGAATGGTGAGCCATTTCGATACTAGCCAGGTTTCAATTTTCTCGATTTTCATCTGCTTTTCTCGATCACTCTGATTTCGAGTTACTGAACGCTTCTTCTCCCCCCTTTTCACCACAGAAGAAGGTGTCGATCCGCGTCAACTTACTTGTGCAATCCATACAACGACGTATCCGTGACAGTTTCAATAAGCGACTGGATGTAGCCGTTGGCAAACGCCTTTGCACGGTGGCCCCACGCCGAGTCACCGGCGGTCAGCGGCACGTGATCGTCCATGAAAAAGCCATCGAACCCGTTCTCGGCGTAGATGCGCATCGCCCTGTACATGTCGACATGCCCTTTGTTCACGAAAGTCTCGTGGAACTTCGGAACCGTTCCCGACACGTTGCGGAAGTGGACATAAAGCACACGATCCCGCTTCACGAAGTACTCGATCATGTCGTAGATGCTCTCGCCGTTATCCTGATCGGCTCCCGCCATCTGCGAGAACGATCCCTGACACAACAGAATCGAGTTGTACGGACTATCGACAATATCGATTAGGCGTCTGTAGTTCTCGAAGTTGAACAACAATTGCTTGACCCCACCAACGACCTCCATGGGCGGGTCGACCGGGTGCAATCCGAGTTTTACTCCGTACTTCTCGGCAACCGGAGTCGCTTCCTTGACCCACGTTTCAAGACACTCCCATGCGCGATCCAGCGAAAGGTCCCAGTCGATGACGCTCGGCCAGTTTTCCACTTCGGCGTCGTAGGCGGTACCAAGTGCGCCCCAGCCGATATCGACGTGACCCGTTCGATAGAACCGTGGATATCGCCAGCTCATCGTGTACATCGGAATGCCGGCATTTCCGATGTTCTTGATTGTTTCGAGCATATTCTCGAGCTGTTCATCGAACCGCGGGCCACCAGCGATCATGTGGTGCCGCATATCGATCTGGGTGTTTTCAATTGCGGTCAGCTTCAAACCCCATTCGTTGACACCGTTTTTCAGGCCAACGAGATCAGGGAGTTCCCATTTACCGTTTCTGACGGGCACCGGAGGGGTATTCAATACGACATCTTGAACGCCAAGCTGTGCCATGAAACGAAGCGATTCCCGGTTGGTGGAGCTGTTGAGTCCCATTCCGATCCTCATGATGCTGCTCCGTTCTTTACCGCACGCATATCGACCGGACCGCCGTACTCGACTTCCTTCTTGACCGACTCGATCACACCGGCGATGTAGCCCTGTGCAAACATCCGTGACCGGTATCCGCCGAGGTTGCCGGGGAAGTCGTCGTCGTCAGTCATCAACGGGCAGTGATCGTCGATGAAGTTTCCGGTGAATCCCGCATCGCGGTAGGTGCGCATCGCCCGTTTCATGTTGACGTATCCGGTGTTGATGAATTCCTCGTTGAACGCCGGTGCCTGACCACTGACGTTGCGGAAGTGGACGTACATGATCTTGTTGCGGCTGCCGAAATACTCGATCATCTCGTAGATATCTTCGCCGGGCATTTCGCTAAACGTACCCTGGCAGAATTCGATTGCGTTGTAGTCAGAGTCAGTAATCTCGACAAGTCGCTTGAATGCGGCAAAGCTGCGGAACAGACCCGGAACACCGCCACGCTGCGGAACAGGCGGGTCTTCCGGATGGATTCCGCAACGCATACCGACTTCTTCGGCTACCGGCGTTACCGCCTTGATCCAGTACTCAAGGGCATCCCACATCTGGTCTTCGGTGATCTCTTCTTCAGGGAATGTTTCGGGACGTCGGCTGTTCTCCCAGTCGTAGTCGTAACCGGTTCCGAGCGCACCACCACGGATGATCGTCGCCTGTGCCCTGCCCCAACTGTTCGGCATCCAGTTGTAGCCGTAGATCGGGATGCCGGCACGACCCATATCACGTACCTGAGCGAGCAGGGCTTCGATCAACTCGTCCTGTCTCGGGCCACCAAAGATTACGTCGTGGTATTCGAGTTGTGGAGAAAAACCGCCTTCGATCGCCGCCAGTTTCAGATCGTATGACTCGATCTTCATGCGTAGTGCGACGTACTCCTGGTATTTCATGTGCGAACTACCCGGACCGCCATAGACGAGGATATTTTTGATCCCAAACTGTGCCGCAATCTGAAGCACTTCGTCGGTCGGATTTCCGCGCAATGCGACCATCGGTTCCATTTGAATTTCCCTTACGAATCGTTTTTGTTCGCCGTGCCGGTCTTGAGTCAGAGCTTCGCTGAACATCTACACCGCGGCCAGAGGAATGGAATGTAGCACGCTGCGTCGAACTGAGAACGTCGCTCGCATCGAAAAGTGATGAAAAATCCAAAAGAAAAATCCGAACGCCAAAAGCCGCTCGGATTTCATCCCTTTCACCCGCAGAGTTAACCGACAGGCGAAAAGTCGGAATTCGGCGTGATAACCGCGAACGCTGCGCCCTGCGGATCTTTTAAGATCGAAAAACGCCCCGGCGGAATATCCATCGGCGGAACGATTACAGTTCCACCTGATGAGGTCGCCTGTTCGAATGCTGCGTCGCAGTCATCCACCATGAAGTAAACCAGCCACGGTGTCGACGTTTCCGGCATCTCGTCGGTGCGTTGCACGATACCAGCGACGGGTGCGCCCCCGGCCATCATCATCGTGTAGTCACCAAAACCCGGGACTGAATCGTGGGTAACGCAGAGGACTTCCGTGAGGAAAGCTCTCGACTTTGGTGCATCGGTTGACGTGAGTTCATTCCATGCAACAGCACCATGCTCGGCATCGAGGGGCGCCCTCGGATTGCCCTTCGACTGCCACAGAGATACCACGGCCCCTGTGGGATCGCCGATCACAGACATCCTGCCTACGTCCATCACGTCGAACGGCTCCATGATGACCATTCCACCGGCGGGTTTGACCCTGGCGGTAGCCGCTTCGACGTCATCAACCGCTATATAGGTGTTCCATGCAGGCGGCATGCCGCTCGCTTTCTGATCGTCCTGCTGCTCAAAGATTCCCGCGACATCCAGCTCTCGTACTCGTTGCATCGAGTAAAAAGTGTCGCCCGTCGGAATGCGATCGGCTTCCCAGCCAAGAATTCCGCCGTAAAAAGATTCTGCCCCCGAAACATCTGTCGTCGCGAGGTCGATCCACGTTGGTGTTCCGTGGGCGTATTCCGTTCGCTCAGGCATATGCGTGCCTCCGTTAGTCGTGTGCTGCTCAGACTGGTGAATCCAGTACCGTGCGCCAGCCCGCGAAGCGACATTCTACGCCGAGAGCTTTCCGAGCTACGACCGACAGTGTCACTTACCACAGGTGACCACGACTGAGGTGAAGACCGCACTGGCTCACGAAATTTGCTGGGACCCCTCGGAAGCACTCAGGAAATCGAAAGTACGGGGCATCCTTCGAACTTTATTGCTGCGCTACAGAACTTCAGCTTCAATTAGCGCCGCACGCAGTCCGTCAGCATTCTTGAATACGTGACCCGACCAGCCAAGCTTTACGGCGGCATCGACGTTCTCTGCCTTGTCATCCGTAAAAAACGCTTCGTGTGGTTCAACACCTGCGACACTGGTCGCATGCACGTAGACCTCGGGGTTCGGTTTAGTGATCCCGATCTCCGACGTGTTGATCACGTAGTTGAATAGTTCGAAAATTCCATGGTATTTGAGATCCCTCGGAAGTCTTGAAGTCGCGTTGGAGATCATTCCGATTGGAACCTTGCTCTTACACTCGTGGATCACCTCGAGGGTCTCGGGGATTAGCTCGCCAGTTCGGCTCGACCACGTATCCCACGCTCCTCTGGCGTCGAGTTCGGGAAACCTCGCCACCAAAATGCTACATACTCCGGTTCGCCACTCCTCGTCCGTAATTACGCCGGTAATCGCGGCATCGAGGTTCTCTGGAGCAAACGCGACATCACGAAAAACCTGAAGAGGAATCCCAAAGTTTTCCTCGATGCCATCGAGTTGGTACTCCCAACTACGCAACACATCATCGAAATCGAAGAACACGCATTTGATCGGCATTAGTCCTCGATTCCTCGGATCATTCCGCGGATAAATGCGATCTGACCGAGGTGCTGTGACTCCTCGACGATCACGTGCCCCAGTATCCAGCCCCAGGTCGCCGTCCTGCCTCGACGCGTGAACTCGTTTGCCAGATCATCGTCATTGATGCCATCGATCACTTTGAAAACGCTCTCTCGCACAGCATCGTAGTAGTCCAACAGATCGGAAGTAGATGCGACTGGCATTGCCCTGACTTCGTCGGGGGTATTGCCGTAGCCGTTCCCTTCGGCACTGATTCCGGTCTTACCTGCCCAACCACCGGAATCCCACACATTGTCGCCGCCAGCAATAACGCCGTTGATCCAGTTGTCCTCAACCCGCGCCATGTGCCACACCAGCCAGCCGATACTGTTCGAGTCCAGACTGGCCTGCCAGCGGATTTCGGCTTCGTTCAACCCGTCGAGCTTCACCTTAAGCTCGCTGAGATACTCCGACATCGCACTTTTGATCGAGTCTTTAAATGAATTCAATGGGCTTTCCTGATCGTTCTGGTTGCTGTATTCGTCTCAATCGATTCAGTCCTCACCAACTAAAATGTCATCCTGAGTCCGTCGAAGGATCGACAGGGGTGTGTATGACTTTGACAACTCAGGCAACAACTCCCAATCACCACGAATCAGTGCGGCCTTCTTTGCCCGTCGCCAGCCTTTTAGCTGTCGCTCCGCTTCGACCGCCTCTCGCATTGTAGGAAATTCCTGGGTGTACACAACTTGAACTGGTCGACAGGTAGCCGTCCACTTTGAACCGACGCCCTGGTGATGTTGCGCAATTCTTTGCTCTAAATTAGACGTTGAGCCGACGTAGTAGCCGCCGTTGCGAACTTGAAGGATGTAAACGGTTGGTGCCATTGCCGGAGTGTAGCTGCACCTGCCTCCTTCGACGGACTCAGGATGACACTTAAGGGGATGGCTGCCGTTGGAAGTCCAGAGGTTTCAACAACGAGAAAACATGAAACCACCCAACCAACTCCCGAACCCTCACCAATTAAAATGTCATCCTGAGTCCGTCGAAGGACGACGCGCCGACCAACGTCTCAACCTCACTACCCCTGCTTCGTTACGGCTTCGATCATTGCTTGAATGTAGCCGTTGGCGAAGGCGCGGCCACGGTGGCCCCACTGGGTGTCTTGATGAGTCTGTGGGACGTGGTCGTCGATGAAGAAGCTGTCGTATCCGTTGTCGTAGTAGGTCTTCATCGCCCGGTACATGTCGACGTGACCCGTGTTGATGAACTCCTCATGGAAGTCTTCAGGGTTCGGAGCCGATACGTTGCGGAAGTGAACGTACAAAACCTTCTTTTTCTGGACCATCTCGGCGATGAACTCGTATAAAGCATCTCCCTCGGAATCGAACATCTCCGAGATTGTGCCCTGACAGAACTCGATCGCGCAGTTGTCGGAAGGGTAGATATCAAGGTACCGGCGGTAGTTTTCGTACGAACGGAACAACTGTGGAATACCACCCAGTTGATCGACCGGCGGGTCGCATGGATGAATGCCGAGTCGAATGCCCTCTTCTTCGGCAATAGGAGTGATGATCTTGATCCAGTACTCGAGATTCTCCCACATCTCCTCATCGGTGTAGACGCGGCCGTGTGTCAACGCCTGCTCGTTGGCAATCTTGTAGTTGAACGCCGTGGCAACTGCTCCGCCCCGAATCAGCTTCGGCGGTGTGCGCCACACGTGTGACGGCATCCAGTTGTAGCCAAAGATGGGAATACCGGCGCGAGCGATGTTCCGAACAGTAGTGATCATGTTGTCGACCTGCTCATCACGCTTCGGACCGTTCAGCATGATGTGATCGTAAAACTGGGTTGGCACGTTCTCGAGTGCCGAAAGTTTCATCCCGTAGCTTTCAACGTTCCGTCGCAGGTTCACCAGATCGTGCTGCGACCAGGTTCCCGAGTAGTTCGGCAGTTCCGGAGTGTTCAACAGGATGTCGGTCACACCGTATTGCTGTGCAAATAGAAGGTACTCAGGTGTCGCTTGCTTAAACTGTCCAAATCCTGCCCGCATGGTTCGTATTTCTCCTGAATATTTCATGTTGCGGCTACCGGGTTCCGCAACGACTGTCCGACAACTTACACCCGGTGCGACACAAACGGTAGACGCGACGACCGGGTTGCAACGGTCGTACGAAGTGTCATAGGGTGGACTTTCATGACATAAATGTCATCGAGATCAATTCAAGGGACACAACTATCATGACCAATGAAGCACAGGCATCGGTATCTGATTACCCCGTGAGCCTCGATATCGACTATACCGGTGACGGTAGAAATCGATTGACCGTCTTTTTCAGAGTTGTCACGCTCATCCCGATCGTACTTGTACAGAGTGGTATTGCGGTGATCATCTGGCCACTACTGCTGATGATCCTATTCAAAAAGAAGTACCCACGGTGGTGGTTCGATTTCAATCTGGAATTGACCCGGTTCTCGACCCGGGTCGGCGCGTACTGGATGCTTCTCACTGACGAGTATCCAGCGACCGATGAGGAGCAGTCGACTCATCTAACTCTGGAGTATCCCGATGCGAGCCAACTCAGCCGTTGGCTACCGCTGTTTAAGTGGATTCTCTTGGTTCCACACTACATCGTCCTTTGGGTCTTGTTCGTAGTGATGTTTATTCTGGTGGTCGTCGGATGGTTTTCGATTCTGATCACCGGAAAATTCCCACGTTCGATTCACAAATTCGTGGTCGGTGTGAGCCGATGGTCACTCAGGGTTCAGGCATACGGTTTCCTGTTGATCACCGACAAGTACCCGCCGTTCTCACTCGACTAGGATCTCGCTTCTCAATAATTCGGCGGGAAGTTCAGAACAGAAATAATGCTTCTTGTAACTCGTGAAGCACATCAGCCTACATATGGCCGTGGCGAATAGTCGCGATTTTGCCTCGACCGCTTGTTCAAGCACCTAACTCCCGGGGTCACATCGAGTGTGACTTCGAAGGGAAGTCTGTGCCTGTCCGACAGGTGCAGCTATCGTGTTTCAGTCAACCTCTCTTGGGTTGGGTACGCGATACTTCCCGGGTCGATCGATTGGCATGCTCGTTGCCGTCATCCTGCGGAGATGTAATTGACAAGAGTTCTGGTCGCATATGGAACCCGATTCGGATCAACCCGTGAGATCGCTTCGGCGATAGTTCACGAATTGAATTCAGGTGGGCTCGATGCGCAGGCTGCGGAAGCAAGCGGGTCGCTAAATCCTGACAACTACGACGCGTTCGTCATTGGCTCGCCTCTCTATGGCAGCAAATGGCTATCAACCGCCGGTATGTGTGCTGCCGTCATGTCGGAACACATCGAGGGCAAACCTGTCGCCCTGTTTTCGATTGGTACCACTGGGGTGGCTGATCCTGAGGCTGGTGAGGCTGAACACAAAGAATTTATCGGAGGACTCACCGAAGTCGCGCCGAAATTGAACATCGTCAGCGATGCGGTGTTCAACGGATACTTCGAGCGTTCAAACCTGCCGTGGTATCTCAGGATCATCGACCGGTTCGCACCAACACCGCAGGGCGATCACCGTGACTGGTCGGCGATACATGCCTGGGCGAAATCGCTGGTTCCGAAACTCACGGCCAAATAGCACCTGTTGGCATTCGTGGAGCAAGTAGCCAAATACCCTCCGGAGATTACATCCGAAAATCCCTGCATCGTTACGTGTGTTGCACCCTCGACCGCTACTCTAGAAACCTCCTGATATGTTCATCGATACCCACGCCCACATTCACCAGCACCCGCCGGACGAAATTGCCGATATTGTCGTCCGTGCCACAGAAGCAGGTGTTGGAGCGATATTCACCGCCGGTACGACGCTGGAAGATTCGCAGAATGCTATCGACCTCGCAAACATCCACCCAGGCGTGTTTGCAGGTGTTGGCGTTCATCCAACCGAGCTTGAACACTCGCTAACAACGAAAGAGTTGTCGATACTCGGCGATCTCGCGGCATCTCCACAGGTGGTAGTGATGAGCGAAATCGGTATCGATCACCAGATTCGTTCGCCGGACAAAGAATGGCAGGCAGAATCGTTGCATGCACAAATTGGAATCGCAAGAGAGCATTCGCTTCCGATCGTTTTTCACATCAGAGAAGAGGGTGATAATTACGATGCTCGCTCTGCCCGAGACGCCACGTTATCCATCCTGCGAGAGACCAGTGCGGGTGAACTTGGTGGGACGGCGCATTATTTCCAGGGCAGTTGGGACTTTGCGAGGCAACTGCTGGATCTCGGGTTCCGTATTTCGTTCGCGAAAACCCTGATCCGAATTACCGAGCTTGAGGAGACCGCCATCAATACTCCGGTCGATCGAATCCTTCTCGAATCTGATTCGTATCCACAACCGTTCAAAAAGAATCGCCAAAAGTGGACTGAGCCGCGCGACATACCGCTCGTGGCTGAAAAGTTGGCAAGCCTGCGCGGGATTCCAGCGACGGAGGTTCAAGAAACGACAACCCGAAACGCCCTTGAGATGCTCGGAGCACGAGCAGAACTTGTGAAGCAAGTCCTTTTTTCTGGCTAATACTCGGAATCGCAGGGTGAGATTTCACTATAAAATTCCTGCTGCGCACATTGTTGTTCCGCTCAGGCAATCGCCTCGGTGGACTACCTCCTGATAAATCCGTCAAAATACGTTTATGCCTCCAGATTCTTCCAATATTGGCCTCAAAGAGTGGGCGGTTACATCCGCTGCGCTCGGACGGGGCGAACAGATTTTCATGCTCCGAAAAGGCGGCATCCGTGAAGACGGTCGTCACTTCAAGGTCGAGCATGACCAGTTCATGCTGTACCCGGGTTTATTTCACGAAGGCGAGCTTCTGTTGAAGGACGAGCATCGACATCTTCTCGCAGAGTCGCTCGGTGCCGATTTAAGCGAGCAGATTACGTTCTCGGTGTTCTGTGAACTCGTTGAAGTAGTTGAGATATCCGAGGAGTACCAGATTCGAGCTTTGGATCCGTTCCACATCTGGTCGAAACAATTCTCGGTAAAACGCTTCAACTGGAAGCCCCGGCACCCTCTCAAGCTAATGATCGTTCGAGCTTACCGACTCGATTCGCCAGTTACCGTGGCAGTCGATGACTCGTACGCAGGGTGTAAATCGTGGGTTGAACTGATCGACGATATTGATCTGGCGAACGTCAGTCCTGCCCTCTCGGACAACGAGTTCGCTGCCCGGGTTTCGAAAATCCATGAAGCCCTCGAAACAGTGTCCGTAAACGCCTAACGACTTCCTTTCCTCTCTAAACCAGTACCGCCCAGGACAACCACGTTGAAATACCGCCAACTACAGTCGACCGATCTCACCGTCTCTGAAATAGGTTTCGGTGTTTGGAGTGTGAGTATGAACTGGTGGGGTGAGGTCAAGGAAGAGGACGGAATAGACCTGCTCCGGAGAGCCGCCGACAAAGGCATCACCTTCTTCGATACTGCCGATACATATGGCGCAGGGTACGGAGAGGAGATCATCCCGAAAGCTCTTGCCGACCGCCGCAGCGACATCGTGATCGGCACCAAGTTTGGCTATGACATCGAAGCTCCACGTGAGGGCCACAAAGAACGCCCTCAGGTATGGGAACCTGACTTCGTAAAGCGAGCTTGTGAGAATAGCCTCAGGCGTCTTCAGACCGACTACATCGATCTCTACCAGTACCACAACCCTCGCCTTGACGCTCTACAGCGGGAAGATACTGTGGCTGCACTTGAAGACCTCAAGGCAGAAGGAAAGATTCGGTATTTCGCTGTTGCGGTAGGTCCCGATATCGGCTGGCTTGAGGAGGGGATGTACACGATCAACGATCTTAAAGTTCCGGCAGAGTTGATCTACTCGATCCTTGAACAGGATCCCGCCGATGTGATGATCGAAGCGGCAGCAAAGCAAGGTGTTGGAGTCTACTCGCGTGTTCCCCATGCGTCGGGGATGCTCGATGGGAAGTACACCAGAGACACTGTTCTGGACGAGAGCCCGTTCGATCCCTCAGACCACCGCGCGTACAGGCGCATGCACTGGCTGAGGAACTCGATACAGAAGCTGAAGCAGATCGATTTCCTGATCGCCGACAAACCAGCCACCGTGGGTCAGATCGCGATCAAGTTCGCGTTGATGCCACAGATAATGGCATCCTGCCTTCCGACAATGACCTCTGTCGAGCAGATCGACGAGTATGCAGCGGCATGTGACATCGATGATATCCCGCAGGAAGAGCTCGATCGACTGGCTCCACTCTATGCCGATAATTTCGGTGTCGGCGATCCCGACCCGCAAAAATCGAGTACGTCGGGTACAGGTTGGATCGATCATCTCGGGAACCCTGTCGAACGAAATCTGATGGTTCCCGGCGAATAGGCCTGTCCACGGAAGAGGGTCAAGATGGTTGTGAGTCGATAATCCGATCTCCGAGTTTGGCTGCCGACCACACTTACCTCGCATACCGCCACTTGCCGACTTCCCGACCAAAGTGGAAGGATCTCGCGACCCACAACGTTCGTTTCATATCAAGATCGAGCACCCCACACCAGTTCCCTCGACTTCGATGACTCCACTCGGGACGCGTAATCAGCAGCAGAGGATCAGAACGAACTACCTGTGCTCTGAGTACGCCTGCGGTGCGAACTCTTTCGGCTCTTGCGAGCGACCGAGAATTTCCTGCGGGTCGCGCCTGCGCGGTCGGACTCTGTTTCATCGACCAGACCATCCGCATGAGAATCGGCTCCGATCTGCGTGGTGTCCGGCATCTCGGGTTCTGGCTCAGGCGTTGCGCCACCCGCACGTCTGAGTTCGCCTTCCACGAAGTTGAAATCCCGCTGCGGAATGATGTGCAACATCCCGAAAAACGCATGCGGCCAGAGATGCGGAGGCCACTTCTTCACATACTCCAGCGTTGGGCCCACCTGATACCCGTCGATATAAGCTGACGGCTCAAGGACAACATCGGCGTCAATCTCTACCCGGTGTGGAAACGTCTCCCTCTCTCGGTGGTGCTTCCAGATCCGCTCGTTGTCTTCGAAGCTCTCGGAAGTAACAGTCGCGGTAGCAGCAAATCCTTTTTTATCAGACACGTAGTAAAGCACCCGGTCGTCGGGTTCCATCCGCATCGCCTTTTTCCGATTCTTCGTGTCAACACCCTGTACCGAAAAACCACGCGAACGAGTGATGTCGAGGTTTTCCTGCGTCGTCACCAGCATCCAGTAGGTTTTGCCCATTTATCGATAAATCCCGATCTGTTGCAGTTTCACTGATACAGATAATGATATTTGAATTGATGATTCTGGTGTGAAGATTCTGATTCCTCCTGCCAGTTGAGCAAGAATCTTGCACTACGCGGATTATGAGTTATCGCCACCTATACCGGCTCTGGATTTCCGCTGGCAGCCGATCTATAGGCTGCTGTAATAACCTTTGACGAACCCAGTGCGCGCTCCGCCGACATTATCGGTTCTTGTCCCTGCTGCAAACAGTTCAGGAACGCCGTAATGTCGTCTGGATACCAGCTTGTCTCATCGGCAAGCGGAACGTACGACTTCTTCCGCGGCACTCCGGCTTCCTGTTGTGTTGAACGCCACATACCCATCGGGTCCTGAGGGTGAGGTGGCGGTAGTTTCGGCAGTTCGCCGGTCGAGTAAATTTCGATACGCGGCTCCCATGCATCGAATCGCTCCATACCAAGCTCGCCGACGACCGTGATCCGATGTGGCCCACCTGCCGGATGGCTATTCCATCCGATTCGACCACCGGTCGCTGTGGCGACAACGCCGCCGTCGAACTCCATCGACACTGCCCCGAAATCCTCGGTGTCGTTTCGTATGTGCTGTTCGAAAAAGTAGTTCCCCGTGACGGCCGAAACCTTGATCGGCTCGGCATCGACCAGCCACCTGCACAGACCTATCGGGTACACGCCAAGATCGAAGAATTCCCGCTTCGATTCGATAAACGTGAACCCTGTTGGTTCAGGGTCTTCAACTCTCGGACCATCGCTCATCGCGGTTCCACCCGATCCTTTTGCGAACAGGATATCGGCGTGGACAGCCAACAGTTTTCCAAGCCGCCCCGAATTCACACACCGTTTCGCAGCCTTCGCCCACGGGGTATGGACGAACGAGTACATTTGCGAAACCACACTCGCCGTCGACACAGCAGAGACAATCGATTGCGCCAGATCGGCATTCATGGCAAGCGGCTTGTCGAGGTACAGGCTCTTACCTGCCGATGCACACATGATGGCGACACGGTGCCTGCGTTCAACATCGGCGCACATACTGACGATATCGATAGCCGGGAGGGCAAGCGCTTCTTCAATGCCGTCCATATACGGAACACCGTATCGCTCTGCGAGCCGTACGTTCAGGGATCGCCGTCGCTCATCAATGCCGACCTCGTCGGCCACTGCCACGATGTGAGAACGCTTGTCGGCATCGAACCCTGTCGCATGGTTCTCCTGATGTGTCTGAAGCCCACCAATGCAAAGCACCCCGAGAGACTTCATTGGTGGTCTCCCTGTGCGGTGACAGCCACGCGATCGAGTGTGCCATCAAAGTACATCGCGCCCGATGTTCCGAGCAGCATAATCTCAGGGCCTGCCCCGACATCGACACCGCCCGGGCCAGCCGAGATCAGAACGCTTGAGCCATCCGCCCATACGGCGTGAATCGTGCCGTGAAGGACGTCGTCACCAGACTGATGCTTCCGCACAGGCTTTGAACCGAAGATGAGACTGCATGTCTCAAGCGCGAATGCGAGTGACTCGCCAACTGAGCCGCTGTTAGCAATGCGATCAAGCCACCTGATAAATCGGGGGCTCCCGATGCGTCCGTCGCCCACACCTTTCGTCAGAGTGACGGAAAGACGATCAAGGGGGGCTGAACTTTCGGGTATTTCGGGCATCGCTGGCATAGCGAGATGATAACGCCAAACGTATCAACCGGGGGCTACTGTTCTGGGCGCGACTGGTACTTGCTGCGGATCCATATCGCAATGCCGTTCATGCTGAGCAGGACGACCAACAGCACGATGATGCCGGCCGCAGCAATTCCTCGGAACGAGTGCTGTGGCTGGCTTATCCATGTGAAGATTTGTAGCGGCAGTACTGTGAACTTCGAGTCGGGCGAAGACGGGACGAACGTCACCCACACCAGTGATGAGATAATCAGAATTGGAGCCGACTCACCGATAGCACGAGACAATGCAAGAATTATTCCGCTCATCATTCCAGGAAGTGCCTGTGGCAGCACCACGGCCTTCACAACCTGCCACCTGTTGGCTCCCATCGCGTACGCCGCGTCGCGATAGCTCGAAGGGACGGCCTTGATCGCTTCCTGTGAAGCGATCACAACGATCGGCAGAACCAGCAAGGTCATCGTCAAAGCCCCGGCAGTGACGTTGCGTGATCCGTTGAACAGAAACTGGACAAACACCGCAAGGCCAAGCAGGCCGTAGATAACGCTGGGCACACCGGCAAGATTCGCAATGTTGAGTTCAATTATCCGATTAAACCGGCTCTTCGTTGCAAACTCTTCCAGATAGATTGCTGTTCCAACCCCGATCGGAATTGTGAGGAGAGCGGTCATACCCACGATCCACACCGTTCCGGCAAGCGGGGCGAGTATCCCCGATTCGAGCGGTTTTCTCGACGCGTAGCTGCTCAAGAAATTCCAGTTGAGAAATGGCAGGCCGTCAACAAGAACATCCAGCAACAATGCCGCGAGGCCTGCGATTCCGATCACGACAGCAAGAACGAATCCGGTGACGAATATCCGGTCACGCAGCACACGGAAGGAACGCAGTCGCTGTCGCTTGGTCGGTGTAGCTGTAGTTTTATTCATACTGCTGCCTGAATCGAGAAATTACCCAGCGACCAACAATGTTCATCGCCAACGTCATCGCAAAGAGCAGGAGCCCGACGGCAAAGATCGTTTTGTACTCGAGGGAGCCCTGTGGAGTCTCGCCCAGACTTACCTGAACGATGTAAGCGGTCATCGCCTGAACGCTCTCGAGTGGATTCAGCGTCAGGTTAGGAGTCGCTCCGGCGGCGATCTTGACGATCATCGTTTCGCCGATCGCACGGGACACCCCGAGGATGAACGATGCGACGATGCCCGATAGTGCAGCCGGAATGACAACTTTGGTCGAAACTTCGAACCGTGTGGCACCAAGGGCATAGGCAGCGTCCCGCAGCGAGCGAGGGACTGCGACCATCGCATCTTCACTGAGAGTTGAAACCATGGGCATGATCATCAACCCCATCACCAATCCCGCCGAGAGGGCGTTGAACACGATCACGTGATCCTGACCGAATATGCTCTGCAAGATCGGGGTTACGAAAGTGAGGGCGAAGTAGCCGTATACGACGGTCGGGATGCCCGCCAGAACCTCAAGAATCGGCTTGAGCACTCTGCGGAGACGTTCGGGAGCGTATTCAGAGAGGAAGATTGCTGCACCAAGACCCAGCGTCAGCGAAACTATTCCTGCAATTACGGCAACCAGCAGAGTACCGGCCACCAGAGGTAGTATCCCGAATTTCTGTGGTGAGAACAGCGGCGCCCACTCGGTGCCTGTCAGGAACTCCCAGACTGACACCTCCGCAAAAAAACCGGCACTCTGAGCGACGAGTATAATTACGATTCCGACCGTCGTAAGAATCGAGATCAAAGCGGCGGCGCGCAGTAACCAGGCAACGATCGCCTGTTCGGTGGCCTGTCGTCGCCTTCGCCGTGCCGCGCGCTCCAGCATCAGTTCGTTTGATTCGTTTTTTGTGGTAGTAGCCATCTGGTGAGATGTGGTTCGCGCAGTATGTGGGATCGTCGTGAACCCACGTTGCCAGTCAGAACTCTCGGGCACAAAAAAAGTCACGGTGAATGAGGAAATCACCGTGACTCAAGATTGCCCGTCAATTGTTAACTCTGCGTTATTGATGAACCTCATTTTCGAGACCAACCCACAGATCCAAACTGTTAGTTCAATCCCTCGAGCTGCGCCTGATACTCGGCATTTGAAAGGCCGACGTATCCAACCTCTTCTGCCAGTTCGCCAGCATTATTGAGGTAGTACTCAATAAATTCACGGACCTCAGGTCGCTGAAGCGATGTGTTGTTCACGTAGATGAACATTGGCCGTGAAAGTGGCGAGTAACTGTCATCGTTGATAGTTCCAACGCTCGGCTCGACACAGCCGGCACCGTCGTCAATGGCAATCACTTTGAGGATTCCAGCATTCTCGGTGTAGTAGGCAAATCCGAAGTAGCCCAACGCACCCTGATCTCCCGACACTCCCTGCACCAGAACGTTGTCGTCTGAAGACGCGGTGTAATCAGATCGGCTGGCATCTTCCTCGTCGTTGATCTCAGCGGTGAAGTAGTCGAACGTGCCTGAGTCGGTGTCCGGGCCGTAAAGTCTCAATCTCTTGTCGGGAAAGCCATCTCGAACCTGATTCCAGTTGTCGATAGTCGAGCCAGTCTCCCAGATTCTTTTCAACTCCTCGGAGGTAAGGCAAGACACGAAATCATTCGCCGGGTTGACGACCACCGATATCCCATCGTAGGCAACAACGAATTCGGTGAATCCAATTCCATTGTTGGTTGCCTCTTCACGTTCAGAGTCCCTTATGGGTCGTGATGCATCCGCGATGTCGATCTCACCAGTTACGAAACGTTTGAATCCTCCACCGGTCCCTGAGATTCCAACTGGGATTTGGACGTCGGGGCGGTCTTTTCGGAATTCTTCAGCGACAGCCTGCGAGATAGGGAACACCGTTGATGAGCCATCAATGAGTATCTCGCTCGAATCTCCTTCGGTATCACCGCCGCCACATGCAGCGATGGCTCCGAAGATCAATAGAGAGGTAACAATAAGAACAGATTTTGAATATTTCCTGAGTTTCGTCTTGATCACGTTGTTCAGAGCTCCTTGGCTCCTGATGCGTAACGATAAGTCACTTAACATGCGCGCGGGATAAGCGGTGGTCTCAGGTTCGTACTCCACCATTAAGCAGGCGTTAACGAAGAGCCATCGTGCGTTAACGTCGAGTTAAATGAACCGAGTCGCACCTGCAAAGCTTGCTAGCTAGGAACGAACGGTTGAGACAGTAAATGCGAACTCGCTGCCTTCGCCGAGAGTACTCGTCGCCGACATAACACCGCCATGGGCATCGACTATGTGACGCGCAATCGAAAGCCCTAATCCGGTCCCAGGCTGCGAACGTGCGGCATCTGTCTTAAAAAATCTTTCAAATACGTGTGGCAGGTGCTCTGGTTCGATTCCCAGACCTGTATCTGCAACACTGAACCACACGGTGCCGTCGTCGACCCAGCCTTTGATCTGAATCGACCCGCCCGCCGGAGTCCACTTAATTGCGTTGCTGATCAAGTTAGTAAAGACATGATCGATCTTGTCCGCATCAACATATACAGATGGCAAATCATCCGGGAGCGATACTTTCAAATCCAGTTCGGATTCCGCGGCTACGGCTGAAAACTGCTTCACTGCCGTCGCTACCAGTGTTTCTGGATCTACGTTTTCGAATACCAGAAGCGACTCGCCCGACTCGAGTCTTGAAAGTTCCAGCATTTCGGAAATTAGCCTGTCCATTCGATCCACATCTTCACGGATCATATTGAGGAATTTTGCCCGTCCATCCCCGTCATCGATAGCTCCACTCTGCAACGTTTCCGCCGATGCTCGAATACCTGCCAATGGTGTTCTTAACTCGTGCGATGCGTTCGAAACAAACTCGCGCCGCGTCGTGTCGAGTCTTCGGATATCAGTGAGATCGGTCAGCAGCAACAGAGCCCTGACAGCACTTGAATCGGGGCGCGGGAACGGTGTCGAAACGGCCATGAGAGTCCGTTGGTTGTCGAACAGTTCGATCTCAGACGCTACCTGCTTCTCAGTTTCGATCGACCGTGTTACGACGTTGATCACATCTGGGTGGTTCGTGAGCGATGTCAACTGCATTCCGGGCTCGACGTAGCCAATCGATCCGAGCATCTCGCCCGCTGCCGGGTTTGCGGACTCGATCACACCCTGATCGTCGACCACGACAACGCCTTCTCGCATCAGGTCCAGTATCGAGGCGAGCCTGATACGCTCCCGCGACTCTTTGGAGATGTCGCTGTCAACTCGGGCAACCAGCCGATTCACGGCACGTGCCAGCCGTTTTAACTCTGCAGGCCCACTCGGATCCAATCGGTGCAATCGATCAATCGATGTTGTTCGAATAACGTCTTCGGTTAAATCGGTGAATTGGCGGGTCAGTCGAAGCGAAAGGAAGATCACGACAACGACAGCGAGAATGCCAGCCAGTATCGTCCCGGCCGCACCGAACAAAAGTGTCCCGACTGCAACGAGCGCCACCAGGGCGCTCGTTTCGGCGAGCATGCGCCATCTGAGGGAGACGTTACTCAACTACATTTCCAACTTTCAACAATCGAATGGGTTGTCAATCGATCGAATCAAATTCACACACTTATTCGATATCCGACACCCCGAACTGTTCCAAGCAATCTGGGGCTGGATGGATCTTCTTCGATTTTAAGACGAAGCCACCTTACGTGAACGTCCACCGTTCGTGTGTCACCAGAATACTCGAATCCTCAGACGTCCTGAAGCAACTGATCGCGGGTGTACACCCGACCGGGATTCGCCGCGAGATGGGCAAGCAAATCAAACTCTCTGGGGCGTAGATCCAATGCCTTACCTCTGAGTGTCACAGCACGAGAACCACGATTAATTACCAGATCACCCAGATCAATTACCTGATCTCCCGAAGATTGCGAAACCGATTTGAGCATATCCATACGCCTGATCTGGGCGTGAACACGGGCGATCAACTCGCGCATGCTAAAAGGCTTTGTAACGTAGTCATCGGCACCCGACTCAAGACCGTCGATACGGTCGATCTCGGCATCACGTGCCGTGAGCATGATTACTGGAACTATCGAGCCATCTCGACGTAACGCCTTACAGACCTCGATTCCGCTTAAACTTGGCAACATCAGATCCAGGATGACCACATCGGGATCTTCCTGACGGGCACTGACAAGACCTTCACCGCCATCTTCAGCAACCACAACGTCGTAGCCATCGGCCACAAGGTTGTAACGAAGTGCTTCGCGCAGTGTTCGGTCGTCTTCAACAACGAGGATCTTGAATTTACGTTCAGGCGGTGCGGCTGCCAATCTATTGGGCTCCAGCGCGATTCTCAGCAAGGATGGATATGTCAGGTGCGCCAGTATACGTACACACCGTTAATTGGCTGACAAATATAGGCTCTGAACGAGCGTTATCTAGGCTGTCAGCGACTCTTCCGGGAGTATTTCAGGGACGTACTCACGCGGGAGCCGCACCGTTATCGTCGTTCCCTTGCCCGCATTGCTCTCGGCTGAGATCTCGCCATTGTGGTGATCGACAATCATGCGGCAGAAGTACAGACCAATTCCGGTTCCAGATTGTCTGCGGGTGCCCTCGTTGTCGGCACGGAAGAATGCTCCAAATATATCTTGCATGTCGTTCTGTGCAATCCCGATACCCTGATCGATGACTCTGACAATCACGTCGTCATCTTCCGCGTATAGGGTGACTTTGATCTCGCTGCCTTCGCCCGAGTACTTCGAGGCATTGGTGATCAGATTCGAAATTACCTGAGACAGCCGAATCTGGTCGGCAAACATCTCGATCTGATAGTCAGGAACATCCAATGCGAGAAATTGCTTCTTCTCTTGAAGAATAGGCACGAACGATTGCTCAAGCTCTGTTACGAGTCCTCGAACAGTGAATCGCACTGGCTTCAGTTCGAATCTACCTTGTTCGATAAGAGTCGTGTCGAGCAAATCGTCGATCAGCGCGGCAAGTCGTCGACCGCTACGTTGAATAATGCTCAACTGGCGTTCCTGCTTTTCAACTAAGTTGCCCGGTTGGTTGCGGGTAAGCACATCGGCAAAGGCGAGAATGCTCGTGAGCGGAGTGCGAAGCTCGTGAGAAACCGTTGTAAGAAAGTCCGACTTGGCGGCAGCGACGCGCTGCAATTCACGACTTTCGGCTTCGGCCCGCTCCCACTCAAGCCGTGCTTCGCCAAGCTGCATTGACCGGGCATGCATTTCAGCCGCGGCGATAGCACCGGCGATGTTTGATGCGATGGTATTCAGCAAAGAAAGATGATGTCGCGTGAATCGTTGGTGCTTGAAGCCCACAACGGTCAGTGCTCCGACCATGGCTCCTCCAACCATCATCTTCGAACGAAGGACCTGTTGGTCAGGTGTTCCGCTGGCGACAGGAGTCACACCGAAAGACCAACGGTCTTCAGTGTCGTCATTGACTCCTGTCGCCAGCGAAATTGACACACCATTTGCTGGAATAATCCTCCAGAGATCATGCGCGAACTCGGGCATTGAACTCTCGATATCCAGCGATGAGCTGATCGTCTTCGCGAGCGTAGAAACTGTCTCTCGTTCGATTAGCTCTCGGCGCAGTCGCTTGTGCAGACGTAGGTTCGCGAACGAACCGGCAACTGCGTCAGCCAGCAACTGTGCGGTGCGAATGCTCGTAGCGTTGTACGACTGTGGCAGTTTTGATGCCACAATCAACACACCGATTACAGTCGAGTCAGCGATGATCGGGGCAGTGATCATCGAACGCAAACCCGCCCTGTACATCCACCATGCCGACGACTTGCCACCATGGGCAGCCTGCTCGACCTCGCACATTGCTGCTGACCTGGTCGAAAACACCTCTGGCTGGGGCACAGCGTCGAGGCTGATCGACCATGTCTCGGACATTCCGTTGATCTTCACTCCGCATTGGAGAACATTCTCAACGGCCCACTCGGCGTGATCAACTTGAGCAAGGCTCAGGTAATCGAAATCGATTACCCGTGCAACGTGCTCTGAGAATCGCCCCAGATGGTTTGGGGACTCGAAGTTTTCTCCGAGAATTTGTCCAACTTCCAGTAGTAGTTCAGTTTGACTGTCCCGACCCGAGCCAGGAGCAACCCGTTTCAGCCAGCTTGTTAGCCGACCGGGGCGACCCTGATCAGAGGGGTATGTCGGTTTGGCGAGTGCCATTAGACAGGTCGTGTCCGAGCAACTACTGAGCGAATACCAGTGCTGTTGCACCGGTATAGGTTCAGTATTCAGCCCCACATTCATCGCGACTATGACCAGTCGGATTCACTGGGGAGAACTACTGGCTCATTGGCTCAGTCGTGATCCCACAGGCTCATTGCAGAATGGGTGTGCGTGCAGACACCTATACCCGATTGCACGGGCTAAACCGACTCAGTCTGCCCGGATTCCACAGAACGATACGCAGCATCGATCATTTCCACGGCGCGCATTCCTGCCCAACCGGGAGCCCAATTTATCGAACTGTTTCCAGTCACGATATCGGCGAAGTTTGTCGTGGGGCCACCGCCAAAGTACTCACCCGCGTCCGGTGGCAAGTCCATCTTGAAGTTGTCGCCATCGTGTCGCAGCAGTTCGAGCCGCGCTCGGTCACAGTCGATAGTCATGACGCCCTCGGAACCGAATATCCGAACATCCAACTGAAATCGTTGGTTGTCAGGCAGGGCGCCAGCACCACTGAATGAGCCGATCGCGCCATTCGTGAACCGAACGGAGAACGAATCGTACAGCTCTACCCTGCTGCCCGGCGATGAAGTCAGCGCCGATACAGTTCTGGGCTCGAGTCCCGTGAGCCAATAAGCCAACCCTGCGGAATGTGCCATCTGGGCCAGTGCATAACCGCCTCCGGCAATCACCGGGTCGGCCCAGGTGTCAGCAGCGGGTTCGAACATGTTGTCGCCAGCACCGCCACCAGTAGAAAGGAACTGCTTGCCTTCGAGGAGCGCCCTGACCGGCGATGCCATGTGGCACATAACAAACTCGATATCACCGACCGCTTTTTCGTCCATCCGACGCTTGGCTTCCTGATTGAACTCGCTGTAGTGCCAGCCGTAAGGAACCATCAACTCGACACCATTGCGATCGGCCTCTGCGACCAGTTCTCTTGCCTCGTGGGATTTCGTAGTTAGCGGCTTTTCACACAACACGTGCAGTCCTCGCTTCAGCGCGGCGAGGGCGTGTTCGTAGTGGAGGGTGTGAGGTGATGCGACGATTACCCCGTTAAGCCCGGGGATCTCAAGAAGCTCTTCGTAATCTTCAGTTGCGTGCGTAAAGCCAAACCTGGTCTTGACCTGTTGCAGTTCATCAGCACCCAATCTGCACACGCTGGCAAGTTCGATATCATCACGCTCGACCAACACTGGCAGGTGGTTGGCAGTCGCCCACCAGCCTGCCCCGATCAACCCGATTTTCGATTTTCTGGTCATGTTTACTCTCACCAAACCTGTGGGGATATCGAAAATTGACGCTGCGTTTCATGTTCCATCAATCCTCTATTCCTTACGAACTTCAACCCAGAACGACTACTCCGAGTCCTCGATTCCGAGTATGTCCCGAATATCGTCCAGAGCCGTCTCTGTCACTTCTTTCTTCGAAATTTTGCCACGCTGCGACTTTGGTTTGCGCTTCTTCTTGACCTTGGGACGAGCTGCCTCAATACGCCGCGTCTGGCAGGCAGTGCAGGTGCATGTTCGGGGATGCTTACTTTCCGTCCTGTGGTGGCGTTCTCTCATGTCGAGATTCTAGTGGATGCATGTGGCAAATGAAGCGATTTCAACACAAAGTTGACATCTCTGCCAATGGTCTGCACGCCGGACACATAGAATCTCTCCATGATTATCCATCTCGCGCGCCACGGGCAACCCCAAACAGGAAGCGATGGACTATACGTCCCAAACGCGGGTCTAACTCATCTTGGTCGCCGACAGGCAGCCCAGGTGGCAGAACGGATAGCGCAGTTCGAACCTGAAGCATCGTTCACGAGCAACGTTCCTCGAGCAGTTGAAACAGCGAAGTTCTTTTCGGACATATCAAACCAAAGCGCACACCAGATCACCGATCTGGCAGAGATGGAAACCGGAAATATTTGGGACGCTCCCCCTGACTTCAAGAGGAAAGTCACCACTGGCGACTACCTCCTCGATTACAAAAGCCTGGGTGGCGAGACAATCGGCGAGTTCAGCGCACGTGTGATTGATGGGTTTGCTCAACTCCTGGCGAAATGCGCCACCCTCGGTCTAAATAAAGTGGCTGCGTTCCTGCACGAAGGAGTTGTCGGAACGATCATCGATCATCTTGAAGGGCGATCGGTGTTCGATCCGAAGCGGCGCGATTCGATGCCTTACGGTGCGTTGATAACTGTCGACACCAACAAGAGAGCACCGCACTACCCCGGCTTCTGGGAAACCGCTCACCTCGATGGAATCACAACCTAGCTAGTGAAACGCCGGGTGGTTTCTGCCAGCGTCACGTTCGATCAATCGACTCACGTCTGCGACCGTCAAAGGGTTCGCTGGCCAATCGTCGGGTGCAACATGTGATAACCGCAACAGAAGGCGCGCCAGTGGCCCGACGTACTCCTTCAGTTCCCGAACGTTCAACTTGTTTGCAGTGTCGCCTGCTTCGTGGTGGAAGTTAGCGTCTTCGTGGCGACCCCAGAAGCGCCACCGCCATGTGATCGAGGCGTCTATCGCCTCCTCCACGAATGGAAAATGATCAGAGTGGGCATCCATGTGCGCTAAGACATGACACTTCAACCCATCGTTCATCGTGTCGAGTTGTGACTGCATGAATTTCCTCAGATGCGGAAAAGCCAGAACGATGCCCTTCATGTGCCCTGTCGAAAGCTCATCAAGATTAATGTTCAACAACGGGCTTGATTCCCGATGCGCCGCACTCTCGGAGTAGTGCCGGGTCACATATGCTCTCGCACCCTGCAGGTGTTGCTCCTCACCGCTCCATGTTGCGAATCGAATCGACATTCCGGGTCGAACATTCATCTCTTCAGCCAGGGCTGCCATCACGCGTGCCGTTTCCATCACGCCAATCGTTCCTGAAGTGTTGTCATTCCCGCCCGGAGTGTTCAACACTGTGTCGTGGTGACCCGCAAGTATTAGATGGCGCTCGGGATGGGTCGATCCGGTGATCTCTGCGACGGTATTATGGGCTTCAGAGTCGAAATACGTAGACTCGACAGAAACGTGAATCCGAGGCGATGATGAAGCGATTCGTCTCAGGTACGCACCGTCTTCAGAGCTTGTTTTGACCACTGGAACAGCGTCTTTTCGGGGTCCCGTATTCAGCCACTCATCCGAATTGGAATACTCCATCCGCCCGCCTGTCTTCGGCTCAATGGCGACAATACAGGCAGCACCCACAGCGGCAAGCCGTGCGATTCGTGCCGTGAATGGTTCCGCTGGTGTAAACGGTTCGGGTGAGATCGACGCCAGAACGACCGACCCTCTGATTCGGTCGCCAAGTGCGTCAATCTCATGTGGAGAGGCGTGACCCGCGTCTATCAGAGGTGTTGTGATATCGATTGACCGGCACCGCAAGAACGGAAGCGAGGCGATCTTCCGGTTAGCGTCATCAGGTAGCGTGATCGAAACCGCACCGTGGTTCCACGTATCAATCGTGAACGTTTCGATCTCCGCGCGATCTAAACCTGCAGCTTCCATCTGGTCACAAATATATGCGGCTGTGCGTAAATCCTCGGGTGATCCGCCCCAGCGTGGACCGATTACGTCAGCAAGTTCGGTCAGATGCTTTTCGATCAACGATCCCGACCACGCCTCGCCCATCAAGAACCTGTCGATTTCGTGCCAGTTCAATTCCAAGTATCCACCTGTCGATTGCGTGCGGGGTTCGCTATACCACCCGGCGAGATCAACTCGCGGTTGCGCCAGTATCTTACGCACAACGACTGCCGAATTGTGACGCAATTTCTTATCTGATCTACATGCTCTCGCATCGATGCCAGAGCTGAATCTTGGTACGCTGCGGTATGTGAATCTTCTGCTCATCACCCTTTGCCTGCTCAGGCCAATCATAAAAAGAGGCGTGAAATGATCGTTTCTACCACTCAGGACATTCCCGGACGAGAAATCACTGAGGTACTCGGACTGGCCCGTGGAAATTCGGTACGAGCACGGCATGCTGGGCGCGACATCATG
>JAJRZP010000082.1 GCA_024275195.1 Chloroflexota bacterium
ATAAAGGAATGCCAGAAACGCAGCCTCCTCCCAGAGTCCGAGAGCTGCGGCTCCGGCGGTGGCAACAGCCATTAGGACATCGATGTTTATCCTGAATTCCTGGAGGGATTCCAGCACCTCTAGTCCCCAATGGGACGCACCCAATACGATTGCCGGTACGTAGAAAAACAATAGCGCCCACTCGGGAACGTCAGAAAACAACCCGACGATGAACCCGATAGCGAGCAACAGTCCTGAGGCAATGGCGTTCCTCATTGGTGGGAATCGCCATAACTTATTGGTGGGAGAAGCGTTTGTGTTTTGATGCTCAGGAGACAAATTATCCTCCGAATTTCTTTGGTATCAGAATGGCTGACCCGCATGATATATTAGTAACTGCTAAATCGTGCAGATGATTAATTGAAGGTGGCTAAATGCAACATGAGGTAGTTCAAGCTGAAGACCAGTGTGAGGTGCAAGGTGTTCACCCCGAAGCCATTCAGGCAGCTCGCTCGGCATTGATTCCAGACTCAACGTTGACAACTTTGTCCGAGACATTCTCAGCGCTGGGCGATTCGAATCGGATGAAAATCCTGTTCGCTCTGGCGACAACTGAGTTGTGCGTATGCGACCTCGCCACTGTCGTCGGGATCTCTGAATCAGCCGTCTCGCAGCATCTGCGATTGCTCAGAACCCTCCGTTGGGTCACTGGAAACAGACAAGGCAAGATGGTCTACTACTCGCTAAATGACCAGCACGTCTATGACCTGCTGAGCCTTGAGCTTGAACACGTAATAGGTGGTTAGCCTTCAACGCTCGTAGCCTCAGTAAAGGCCTGAACTGTAGATCTATGTCATTTCAGCAAAACGCGACAGAAACGCCGAGCGCGCGTCCGCGAAATCGCCGCGGGTCATGGTTGCGATCGCTACTGCCACAATCAAAGCTCTGGCTGGTTGCAGTGCTCGTCTTCGGCGGGGATCAGCTTGTCAAGGCGGTTGTCGTGGCTAATCTTGCGAGAGGGGAGTCGTGGCCGGTAGACGGGTTCGTGCGCATCACACACGTATGGAACACTGGTTCGGCGTTCAGCCTTCTGAGAGATCAGAACGGGCTGATGACGATCGTCTCATTGGGAGCGACAGTATTGCTTGTCTTTTACCTGCGTTCCAGTGGAATTGAATCTCGACTTGCCCGGTTCGGACTGGCACTCGCACTGGGGGGTGCGGCTGGGAACATCTTTGATCGGATTCGCCTGGGACATGTGACAGACATGTTCGACATTGGTCGCTGGCCTATATTCAATACCGCCGACTCCGCAATATTAGTTGGATTTGTTCTGATTTTCTGGAATCTGTGGCCTTCAGGAAAATCAGATGACTCGGAACAAACGGACAACGTCGAACCAGAAGATTCGGTCGCTGAGGAACCGCAGTTCCCGAAAGTTGCAATGACTATCGACCGCGAGCAACCAGACAAAATCTAATGAGCGCCACAGTCGACAATTCAGTTCCAATGCCCGTGCATGGTCATGACCAGGATCTGCGTAAATCGTCCAAACGCAATCTCTGGATAGCGTTCTGGTTGATCGCGTCGTTCATGGGTGTCGAAGTCGTCGCCGGCCTGGCTGCCAACAGTCTTGCCCTGTTGGCCGATGCCGGGCACATGGTCACAGATGCGGTTGCGATCCTGTTTGCCCTGTTCGCCATATGGATCGGATCCCGTCCCGCCACCGCGAAAATGACGTTCGGGTTTCAGCGAATCGAGATCATCGCGGCTTCATTGAACGCGGCAAGTCTGTGGCTTATCGCCGGGTGGATTTTTTACGACGCCAGCAGGAGATTCGGAGATGTACCGGAGGTTGAGGGTGGTCTGACACTGACAGTCGGTGTAATTGGCCTGTTGGTGAACCTGGTCGCACTCTGGGTGCTGAACAGATCACGCCACGAGAGCCTGAACGTAAAGGGCGCGTTCCTGCACGTGTTCGGCGATGCACTCGGTTCGATCGGAGTTCTGGTCGCGGGTGCCCTCATCCTGCTTTTCAAGTGGTATATCGCCGACCCAATTGTTGCCGTCGTGATCGGGGTGATTATCCTGTTCAGTTCCACCCGGCTCGCATTGGATACGGTGAGGATACTCATGGAGGCAGCACCGAAAGGACTTGATCTGGATGCCCTGTGCAGGGAGTTCGAGGGAGTCGTCGGCGTTCGCTCGGTACACGACATTCATGTGTGGACCGTGACCAGTGGTTACGAGGTCATGACCGCACACGTTGAGATGGAATCACCCACGAGTGACGGAGCGAAAATACTGGAAGCTGTACGCCGGTCGGCACGAGATCGGTTCAACATTGAGCATGTGACGATCCAGATCGACTCACCCGGTGACTATTGCGCAGAACGACATCACACTGTTCACTAGACAACGTTCCCCGGAATCTGCTCATTTTTAGCAGTGACCTGCACGACAGTCATAAGAGGCACCGCCATCGTTTCACGAACTTTGGTTTCGTTGGCCAGAGCGCAGATGCTACTAGTGGGTCAACTGGTTGACGATCTTGATTTTCGCCGGGGTCGATCTCGATATTGTCATGACACTGTGAGTTGCAGATTGGATCTCGAGTTTGAAGTCAGCATTGCGGACTAACTCACTGTCCAGTGCAGTTAGATATATCGTGATATCGGCCGATTCACCTGCGTCAACGAAACCATCTCCGTTGTTACCACCGACCATATTCGACCGCCAGACCAGATCAGGAATATACGTTCCACGGTCTATATAACCGACAGTGAACGAGTGCTCGCTGTTGGAGTCGTTTTTACCATCACCGCCAATCTCACCGGTTGCCAGTATCTGCAGTGTTGTAATAGTCCCAACGTTGTTGTCTCCTTCGTAAACGACGATGAAGACGTTGCCATCGTTCATCAGCACTGGCTTTTTTCCTCTGACGCTATCGAACTCGGTCGTGTCTATGGCAGCGCTGCTGATTGCGCCATCGGTCGATACGAGGAACGTTGACACGAAACCATCGTCATCCGGACCGCCGTAACCCACCGCAAAAACACCTGAAGTCACCATCTTCAAAGTCGGGTCTTTCGACCGCTCAGACTGATACTCAAGACTATCGACAAAAGAATTGGTTATTGATCCGTTCGCACTGATATTAACCGTGGTCAAATGGCCAACATCCTGACCACCCGAGTCTGCTGTATAGGCCATAACGTAAATCTCTTGCGAAACGGCCATGATGTCCGGGTCTTTGCCCTGAACCGCATCAAACTCCCAGGAATCGATGACCGATTTTGTGATGGTTCCGTCGGTTGCGATAGTAATTGTTCTGATCACACCTGCGTCGTTGTCGCCAGAGTATGCAAACGCGTAGATGTCACCGAGTGTGTTTAGTACATCGATATCCTTGCCCTGTACGCTGTCGAATCTGTAGGAATCGATGAGCGAGGCACCGATCTCGCCAGTGTTGGATAGAGCGAAAGAAATCACCCATCCGGCATCATTGTCATCTGTATATGCGATGCTCCAAACACCAGTGGTGAGTTTGAACAAATACGGATTCTTGCCTTTTACAGAGTCAAACTGCAGGGAATCGAAGATGCTTTTAGTGATTGTCCCCGCTGATGAAATTTGAACGGTTGCTACCCAACCCTCGTCATTGTTTCCAGCATAGGCGAGAGCGTAGACATCACCGGCAACGTGCTCAAGCTGAACCTCCTTGCCCTGATTGGAGTCGAACTCGTACGAGTCGATGACTGCATTGGCGATCTGTCCGTTCGATGCGATGTCGATAGTCACGATCTGACCGCGATCGTTGTCGCCAGCATATGCAACCGCGTACACAGAGTCGTTCACACGCACGATCGATCCGTCTTTACCACGGGTTCCGTCATACTCGAACGAATCGATAACGAGTTCATCGTCAATCGGTTGGGTCAGATCAAGAAGTGAGGCGTTCTTTTCGCCCTCAATGAGAATTTGGATGCGATCCAAATCTCGGTCACCGTCTGAGTCGATTCCGATGATTCCACGTGCCAGCTTCGTGGGCGATGCTGCTTTTTTAAGTCCACCACCGATAGTCTCGTCACTCTGATCGGCGGAGAAGACACCGGTCATGAGAACCGTCGTCGCGAACACGGATGCCACGATCACGAACGAAACCATGATGATGGCAGTTTCCAAACCGGTTATACCGCGTTGGTTTTGCGCTGCGCACGTTTCATTTGACCGGTTGTTGGGCATGGAAGAGTCTCAGAACTACAAACTGGGTGATCGAAGAACTGTGAGAACAGATAAATCTATCGCCCCAAAACAACCCCTTCAGCCCCTTTAACTATGATCGGCAGATACACCGGATAAATCTTGAGGTCTATCTCCAGACTGGCGTGACGGTTATCCGAACTAGAAATCTGTTGTTTCTGACCTTCGAGGTTCATCTCTGTGTGTGCTCCCACTCAGGCCGACTTTTCATCTCTCGAACAACCGAAGTTGAACTGTAATATCATGCCATTTGTGAATACAAGAGACAGGTAGTCATAAGACTCCAGTTCGCCGGAGCAGTGCTCGTCAGTGACGCGGATTAACGGTTGGAATCAGGAGAGTCGCCAACCAGATTTCACGGTGTTTCGTTGACAGAGTCACGAGTCGAACTTTCGTTGACCACCGTAGTAATTTCAGGCTCGAGTTGTTCCGAGCCGTTCAACCTGCTGTTTCTCGGCTGCTGTAAGGCGCACTTCGTGCTTGAGTTGCGTGTTACCCAATGATACGAAACGCCCTCGTTGCGTAAATGTATTTTTCGTGCTAGCCTTCTCTATATATAGATACGGAAGCGTATCGTATCGTAAAATTGGAGATATCTGGTATGGAAACGAACACAGTGGCAGATGCGCGGAAATACAGGCTTCGCTGGAAGACACTCGTTGTCCTGGCGTTGAGTCTTATGTTGATCGGGTTGGACAACACGATTCTCAACGTCGCTATTCCGACATTACAGACAGAATTCTCGGCCTCAGCATCCCAATTGCAGTGGATGGTAGATAGCTACATTCTGGTATTCGCGGGATTGCTACTTGCCATGGGTGGACTTGGCGATAGATTCGGAAGAGCAAAACTGCTGCGAATTGGGCTTGTGATATTCGGTATATCTGCGCTTGGCGCATCGTTCGCCACGTCGAGTGGTCAGATCGTGGCAGCAAGGGCGTTGATGGGTGTGGGCGGAGCGATGATCATGCCCTCGACGCTGTCTATAATCATCGACATCTTTAAGGGCGCCGAACGAGCGCGTGCGATATCCATCTGGACAGCGACAGCTGGTGTCGGGATCGGTCTCGGCCCACTACTCGGCGGACTACTGATCGAGTATCTGTCGTGGAACTGGGTTTTCTTGGTCAATCTGCCAATCGTCGGAGTTGCCCTTCTCGCTGGTTGGTGGCTGGTTCCAGAAAGCAAAGATCCTGACCCAAAGCCGATCGATTTTCTCGGTGCCGGACTGAGCACTGCTGCTGTAGCGGCCCTGATCATTTCCATCATTGAAGCACCTTCACTGGGCTGGGGATCGCCGTTGGTTGTTGGTGGATTTGGCGCTACCGTAGTTTTGGCCGCTGCGTTTGCGTGGCGAGAGATGACCGCGGAGTACCCGTTGCTCGATTTCTCGGTATTTCGCAACCATCGGTTCTCGCTGGGTGCCGGGGCGATCAGTATCGCTTCATTCGGTCTGATGGGTCTAATTTTCGGATTCACTCAGTACTTGCAGTTCGTCAAGGACTACTCGGCGCTTGAAGCAGGTGTCAGACTGCTGCCACTGGCTGCGGGAATCGCTATTGGCGCTCGTGGTGGTGAACGGTTGAACAGGCGATTCGGAACTCGCGCTGTGGTTTCGGCCGCGATGCTGTTGCTGGCCCTGACTTTCGGATCGGTGAACTTCGTATTTCTGGTCGATGCAGAGTACTGGGTAATCGGCGTGGCTGTGCTGCTGATCTCGACCGCTATGGGTTCGATAATGGCCCCATCCACCAACGCCGTGATGGGTGCCGTCCCCGAGAACAAGGCCGGTGTCGGGTCGGCGATGAACGACGTGACGAGGCAGGTCGGTGGAGCATTCGGGATCGCCATCATTGGTTCGGTGCTGAACTCGATCTACTCATCTCGTATCGCACCTACCGTCGAGTCCTTGTCAACGCTTCCCGCACAGGCATCAGAGGCGTCGATTGATTCGGTTGGTGCGGCGCTGCGAACCGCCGCATCGTTACCGGAGGTTCAGGCTGTTCTACTCGCATCGGAGGCACGTGATGCATTTGCGGATGCCTTCGGGCTGGCGGTGTTGATTGGAGCGGGAATGGCCTTGCTCGGCGCCGTGCTTGTGATGCGCTTCATGCCATCTCTCGAAGCCGAAGAAACAGATGCAACTGCGGACATGGCAGATGTTGGCGAACGAGTCGGGGTTATTGCAGACTGATAGACATGCCCGATAAGCCGTCACAATCCGAAACTACTGTTACGCGTGGTCGACCTCGGAACCCCGAGGCCGACCGCGCGATACTTCAGGCTACGATCGAACTGTTGAGTGAGCTTGGCTACTCGGCAATGTCTATCGAAGGTGTTGCTTCCCGTTCCGGTGTTGCCAAGACCACGATATACAGGCGGTTCGATACGAAACTGGAACTTGTGTTGACCGCGATGAATAGAACACTCGCTGTTGATGAGGTTCCAGACACGGGTTCGCTACGCGGAGACATCAAGGCGTTAATTACGGGTGGAAGTGGGATGTTGATTCTTAGTGGGCGTGGTGCGGCAATCGTGGGCACTCTTCTGGTGGAGCGTGAGAAGAATCCAGAATTGCTTGAGCCGTTTCGGCGCCTGATTTACGAACCTCGACAGCGTCAGATTCGTGTCATCCTTGAGCGGGCGCGAGAACGCGGAGAGATCGACGGTGGGGTGGATCCTAATTTTATTGCCGCTTCGATGTTCGGGTCGGTAGTGGCTGCGGCTCTGGGAGGTCAGGTCATCGATAAAAAAGCGGTGGCGCGCCTGATCGACAACATCTGTCGCTCGATTGGTGAGAGCTAAACGATCTTGCCCGTCGACGATCGTTTCTCAAACACTTGACTCCCTGAGATGTGTTCTGTGTTGTGCCGGGCGAAGTGCTCGCGAAAATACTGAAGTCTTGCCAGCGTACTTAGCGAATATAATTTACTGGATGACGATCCCTCTCCTGATTCTCTTACCACCCTCAGAAGGCAAAGCATCCGGTGGCAACGGCCCGCCACTTGATCTCGACTCATTCTCGTTCGACGAATTGAACGGTACGCGGGCGCAGATGATCAAAGCGCTTGGGCAACTCAGTGGAAGGCCGCGGGTTGCTCAGAAACTGTTAGGGGTGAAAGGTATCGCGCTAGAGACCGCACGATCAGACAACGCTGGACTTGGTGACGCACCAACTCTCTCTGCGATCGAGCGTTATACGGGGGTGATGTACGACTCGATCGACTACCGGTCGCTAAGTCCGGCAGCTAAAACAGTCTTTGGGCAGAGCGTGGTCATCATGTCGGGTTTGTTCGGTATCGTTCGACCATTCGACCAGATTCCGACCTACAAACTGAAGATGGGTGCGAGGCTACGTCGCAACAAGACCTGTGCCGCCATCTGGAAGCCACTGATAACGGAATCACTTGCCACCACAGCCAGCGACGGGGTGATCTGGGACTTGCTGCCCAACGAGCACAGTGCCGCATGGGAACCATCGAGAATCGACAGCGATATCAGGTTTACCGTCAAATTCCTTGAGGCCGATACCGATGGTCGCCTCAAGACAGTGAGTCACTGGTCGAAGGCGCTGAAAGGTGCGCTGGTTCGTCATCTGGTTGCGAATCCCGATGCCGCAGTATCTAACGATTCCGCACTCGATTTGCTGGCAAATTTCTCTCATCCCGAAGGTTACGAATATCGACCGAATATGACAGCAGATGTCGATGGCGCGACCGAGATCGTTTTTCTCAAGGAGGGCACTTAACCCGTGCCAACCGGACTTATTGTCTCAGTTCAGATTCGGTAACCGCACAACCTAGGCGGCGCGCTGAATCGCCAACTCGGTTCGAGCTTCGAAGAGGCTTAGGTCGATCGAAGTCTGCAACGGCTTGAATGTGCCTTCTGGCAGCGGGCAGGGAACCACGTTTGCCCCAGCCTCGATAAGCGAGTTGAAGATGCCCGGCATCGTCAGTCCAGAATCCTCACCGTGGGTTCTGGAAAGCGCTTCGACGGCGGCATCGAAAAAAGTTTCAGCGTCTTTGAAGTAGTAGATGCCGGCATTCGCCATTTCAGAGATAACTCGGTGTTCGGACATTTCGACCACACGGTTTTTGTAGACCATCGAAGTCGGGTACTTCGGGGTGCGATCACCGGGAAATGTGAGCACCGCGGCGTCTGCCCCGACGTCCATTCCAGCTAAATAGAAGCGGTCAAGATCGACTTCGATGAACTGTTCGCAGGCTGCAACGACAAGTGGCTCGCCCATATCGATCGACTCGCGTGCCATACACGTAGCTGCCGCCAGCGTACGAGGTGCGCTCCAACTGTAGACGACCTGCGAATCGGAAGAAATCCCCAGTGAACGACGACGGTGCATCGTCATCACCTCTGGATCCACCACGTAGATAAATTGGTGCTCGAAAGAAGGACGAAGATTCTCAACAATGTGCTGTACAAGCGGTCGGCCCGAAACAGGGATGAACGGGCGTGGCTCAGCATGCCCTGAGTCTTCGATTTCCTTCGCCGGTAATGTAAGTGGCACCACCACGTTGATCATACTTGCCCCAATCAATCTTTCTATGTCCGTTAGATTCCGAGATTCGGATCGAGAGCCAGAAGGGTTTCTTCGATCTCGACTGCTGGCTGTGCAGGTGGCGTCGCGCCTGGCTGCTCAGCGGGATGTCCTTGATTCGCATCATGTTCGGGATGCGACCCTTTCTTAGACTTCCTACCGAACCAGCCTTCTTTTTCGCAATGCCCGCATCTTGCACGCACCTGCGCCTCACCGATGTGACCGCAACTCGTGCAATTGAACTTGTCGTACAGACCGAATACTGGAGAGTTTTTGGCGCGCTCTTCCAGTGCGTTCAACCGCTCGAACAGCTTAAGTACCCGAGGGTCGGGCTTGGGCTCCGGTCTTTTCTTGAGCCTGACGATCTCTTCTTCCAGTTCAGCGATCTGATCGAGGGCTAGTTCCAGCGTATCGATCCGCTTTGCAATTCTTGAGACCGATGCCTGAATTGGAGCAGACTCAGTCTCTGCAGCTTCGCCTGCGATTTCGGTGGCCTCTTCACGCGTGATTCCACCTTTTCCGGGTTGGGCAACCACTGGCGGTGGAATCATCGGTGGAGGAGGTGGCAACGGCTGGTAGACCGGAGCGGCTGGAATTGGTGAGTTGCCCTGCGGTGCAGGCGATCCTGAAAGAGATGGCTGAGCGTCGGAGGGAGGTGGCGCTACCTCGACACCGAGGGCCTGCGCCCCAGAATTTCCACCAGTTTCTGGTGTATTGGAATCTACCTGTACGGTTTCAGCAGCGCCCGTACTCGGATCGGCCGAATCAGCGGGTTGAGATTCTGTAGCAGGCGCGTCGCCATCGGCAGCAGGTGCTGCATTCAAAAGAGCATCGATTGCGTCTTGTGATAGGACTGCGCCGTTGTCCAAAAGAATCCCGTCCGTAACTACGAACGAACCAATCGCAGAAATTAGCCCGTTTGCTTCGGCCTCGTAATTACAGTCTCACCGCCAGAGAGCGATAACCACAGTGGGTAGCCCCCAAGAGAGTGGTGTGTGGATTCCGGTACAGCGATAGGTTGCTGCTACCCGTATTCGACAGCGTCTTCGACCACTCGGTGTCGATGCTTCTCGTCGGTGAGACTAATTTCGAACAACTCTTCAACTTTGAATCCATGCTTGTCAGAGACAATTCGGAGAGTTGGGCGACCGATCTGCCCGATGCCTGCATCGACGCATAACCCGTTTCACCGGTGTTCAGGCGTACAAGGATTCCCGTTGGATAAGCAGGAACCGAGAGCGGGTTTCTACTATGCTCAGGCTTTGGGTTGTCGAAAATCCGAGATAATGAGTGGTTACGCTATCGAGGGCAGGTCAAAACTACTCCCAGATTCTCAAGAATTCTAAGTCCTGATCTTCCTCGGAAACTGGGTGTTTGTTGGTTTTCAGCCAAATTCTCAGTCTCCACCTGTCAGGTTTGATTTCGGTCGACTCGCGGCCACCGCCCGTGCCGGATTTGTTTCCATTTCTGGCCAGTTTGGAATCAACTGCCGCCGCGTATTCTCAAGGAGAATAATTGAGATCGCCCCTGCCAGACTGAAGGCTGCCGACAGCCCGATCGCCCACGTGTACCCGCCGGTGATGTCGACCACGAAGCCGGGTATCACACCGCCGAGAGCCATGCCCAGTCCTGCGCCCAGTAGTTGCCAACCATAGGTCGTGCCCATTGGAGCATGCCCGAAGTACTTCCGAATCATCACCGGGAATGCCGTGCCTTCGCCACCATACGGAATCGCCCAGACCACCGCGAAAATATAAAAATCAAGCGTGGAGTCGGCGGTCAACAGCAAGAACACACCCAGGCCCTGGCCGAAAAAAGCTATGAACATCACAGCCTTGGCGCTGATTTTTTCAGAAAGGATCGGTGCTGCGAATCGTGTCGTGATACTGACGATCGATATAGTCGTCAGAACTCCGGCTGCGGTGAGCGGCCCCAATCCTTTTGAGATACCCAGCGGGATAATCCCAACCAGAATTACCGCGTGGCCAACGCACCCGAGGAAATGGATATTTATCAGGTTCCAGAAAGCGTTCGTCTTGTAGACGTAGCCCTGAAATTCTTTCTGAGTTGAAACGAATACCTTACCGCTTGTAATCAGCGGATTATCAGCCTTTCTGGTTCCGTAGGCTGTCCGACCTGCCTCCTCAGGAGTGTTCCTGAAGAAAATGAGAATGAGCATCAGGGTTCCGGTGCCGACGACACCTACGACTATGAATGCCTGGCTCCATCCGACCGTGGCAAACAGTACAGCGAGGGCCTGAACTACTAATGCAGGTCCGAGACTCCACGAGACCATCATGATGCCGGTTCCAAGGCCGAGATGCCGCCTGAACCATGCTGCCACCGCGGGTACGACGGGTACGAGCAAGAGAGCTTGAGAGACACCAAACACTATGCCGTAGGCGACGTATAGCTCCCAGATTGCTTTTGTTTGAGATGTCCACATCATCCCGATGAAGAACAAGATCGTTCCGGCGAACATCGTTCTGCGCGCTCCGAATCGATTCCCCAGATATCCGGCGAACGGAGACGCGAGAGCAGTGACAATCGACATGAGGGCGTAG
>JAJRZP010000083.1 GCA_024275195.1 Chloroflexota bacterium
CCGATCAGCGGGGCGATCGACAGCTTTATCACGTTGACCAAGTTCGGTCGGTGTAGCACGTACTGCCAGTCAGCATCGTCGATTGCCACCACGATATTGGTGTAGTGCATGACCAGCGCCATTGCGATTCCCAGCGGGACCAATGCAACGGCCATTCCGCGACGACGGCGACGATCGTCTTCGAAGCGATCTTCCTCGATGCGGTCACGTTCAACATAACTACGCCGAAACGATGGCGTTGCTGAAGGAGTGCTATTCATGCATTCAACGTTAGCACTTACCTTTGATGAATTACCAGTGGACAACGTTCGGCATCGGAAGTTGATCGAATCGAAGCTTCTGTTTTGTCGGCATATGGCACACCAATCGTCATCCGCTGCTAAACTCCGCCCGAACGTAAAACTCAACGGGTTGTTGCATCGTCGCGAAACCAACTACTGTCGGCTCGACAAGGTACTTTTCAATGAAGATCACAGATGTACGGCTGGAAATGTTCAGGTGGCCACGAGCCATTCCGATCACCAACGGCCTGTACACCTACACCCACAACCTGCTGAACATCGTCGTTATCGATACTGATGACCCTGACATTCAGGGTATCGGGCTTGCCGGTGGCATCGAATCGACTCCAGAAGTGGGTGCTGCCTTTGTCGAGCACTTCAAAAAAGGACTCATCGGTGAAGATCCACTGAACAATGAGGCACTCTGGCATGCGATGTGGCGTCCTAAGCTGGTCGGCCGACGTGGAATCTCGACACGCATAATCTCCGGTATCGATATTGCCTTGTGGGACATCAAGGGCAAAATCGCCAACATGCCGGTCTACAAGATGCTCGGTGGATTCACGAACAAGGTCGATACGTACATCGCTGGCGGCTACTACGAGGAAGGCAAGGGCCTTAAAGAGCTTGCCCAGGAGATGGAAGACAACGTCGAGTTGGGTGCTCGTGCCGTGAAGATCAAGGTTGGCGCAGTTTCGATCAACGAAGATATCGAACGTGTGCGAGTTTGCCGCGAGGCGATTGGATCTGGTATTCGCCTGATGGTCGACGCCAACAACGCATATCGCCATTATCAGGCGATCGAGTTCGCCCGAAAAGCCGAGCAGTACGATCTCTTCTGGTTCGAAGAACCGGTCGAGCCGGACGACTACATCGGTCAGGCGGAAATAACACGCGCCACCTCGGTTCCAGTAGCTGCCGGAGAGAACGAATACACACGCTACGGCTTCCGCGACATGATTAATGCACGGGCGGTCGACATCTTGCAGCCCGATGCCCTGATACTCGGTGGGATCACCGAGTATATGAAGGTGGCGGCACTCGCGCAGGCCAACGATCTCGACATCGCTCCACACGGTGCGCAGGAAGTTCATATTCACCTCGTAGCGGCGATACCGAACGGTCTTATTCTCGAGTACTACCGGGAGTCGGTTAACCCGATGCACGGCAAGGTATGGGAACACGAACTGACTATCAAGGATGGCTATGTCTACGCCCCCGAACTGCCGGGGCTTGGTCTTAAGCCAAAATGGGACACACTGGCCGAGTACAGAGTGGGCTAAGCGAATATAATTTCGCCCGGCCCGGCTTTGAATCCTGTGCCAGATGACAGGTGAAGCAACGCAAACACTGGAGATGCACGAACGCATGCCGAACTTTGATTACGAAGCGCCAACCACGTTGAAAGCCGCGTTAGAGCTGTTAGCTCGACCCGGTGAGGTACGCCCGCTCGCGGGTGGAACCGACATCATCGACCAGTTGAAGAACAACAGGCGTAACGCCGATCTTGTTGTCGATATGAAGCGAGTCCCTGAACTTCTGAAGCTGGAGATGAACGGAGTTGGTCTGCGCATCGGATCAGCGGTTTCCTGCTCCGCGGTTCACAAGTTCACCTCCACGCATGGGATCTTCCCTGCCCTCTCCGAAGCGTCGGAACTGGTCGGATCAGTCCATATCCAGAACCGCGCCAGTATCGGTGGCAACGTCTGTAACGCAGCACCCTCCGCCGACACGATTCCGGCGCTACTCATCCACGAAGCTGTCGCACACACGGCAAGTGCCTCAGGCGGTCGTGAAATTCCATTGATCGACTTCTTCGCGGGCCCCGGTCAAACGGTACTCGAAAAAGGCGAGATCCTGAAAGAACTGTTACTGCCTTCGCCTTCTAAACAAACTGCTTCTGCCTATCTACGATTCATACCCCGAAACGAAATGGACATCGCGGTTGCCGGAGTCGGATCGCTGATCGAAGTCGATCCGGCCAATGGAATTGTCACCCGGGCTCGAATCGCACTTGCGTCAGTGGCACCAACCCCGGTTCGCGCATACGCCGCCGAGGAGTTACTTGAAGGCGCGGTGATCGACGCCGCTACGATCGACAAAATAGCGGATCTCGCAGTGGAGGCAGCCGTGCCGATTACCGATGTGCGTGGATCTGCCGAATATCGCAAGGAACTGATACGAGTTCTGACAAAACGAACCTTGAACATCTGCCTTGAGAGACTTGCCTAAATGAGTAAGAAACAGATTAAAACCACGGTCAATGGCGTTGAACACGAAATTCTTGTCGATTCGACATGGACCCTGCTCGAAACACTTCGAGATCAACTAAAACTGACAGGTACAAAAGAAGGCTGCTCGAACGGGAATTGCGGGGCATGCACCGTCATGATCGACGGTGTTTCCTCGTGTTCCTGCCTTGTCCTCGCGTCGGAGATCGACGGACGAGAGGTCACGACTGTCGAAGGTCTTGCCGATCACGGGCATCTCACCCCAGTTCAAGATGCGTTCGTTGACAATTCAGGCCTACAGTGCGGGTTCTGCACTCCCGGGTTCATGATCGCTACGACCGCCTTGCTCAACGAGAATCCACACCCGTCTGAAAACGAAATTCGTCTTAAGCTCGCGGGAAATCTGTGCCGTTGCACAGGCTACGACAAGATTGTCCGCTCAGTTCAAGACGCCGCCGAACGTCTCAGCAATCAACAGGATGTAGTCGAACGACTGCCCTGATGAACGGAACGCTGCAAGGTCATTTTCCGTAATATCTCTCGCTAGCTATCGGGAGGTGTCGGGTGGCAACCGGAGAACAGGTTGTTCATTTCATCCGTCGGGCGAAAATGTAGCTGGCACCCGGCGACCATCGATACTTTCCATCTGGCGCAATATCGAGCAACGAATGAGTCAACTCATGTTCGAACTCAACTACATCTTCGCCCAGCAGTTCACGGTTGCAGTATGAAGTCGTGTACAGATGCCCGATGATGAACGGCAGATCGAGCGTGTACTCGGCATTGATAATGCCCTCTTCGAACACTGAGAATCCGGCTTCGGCCAACGTCTCCGCATATGTGACATCTGGTCGATTGAATGTTCCTGACCCGGCACGTCGGCTTTCTCCCATCCACTTCTGGACCACCTGAACGACTGTCTGCTCCCACTCTGATTCACCGCCCCAGATACTCCGCATGCCAAGGATCGCCACACCGCCATCTGGTTTGATTATCGCTCGGGCTGCAGTCAGTGTTCTCGGGATATCCATCCAATGGATAGCACTCCCGAAAGTGACGAGATCGATCTCGCCCGGAAGGGTCCCTATCTCCTCTCCTGCCATCGTTAGGAATTCAGCGTTTCCCACTCGGCATTCAAGGGCGCGCTGTTGCGCGAAATCGATCATTTCAACTGAAACGTCGACACCGATAACTCGATTGAAGTCACCGCTCAGAGGGATCAGTAGCTGCCCGGTCCCGCATCCCACATCCAGAAGCACCCCGCCTCCGTTCAACTGGAAACGCTCACGAACCAGAGAAATAAGCTCGTCGGGATACGGCTTCCGAAAATCCGTGTAGTAACTGGCGGAGGAACTGAACATACCTGCAGAATTATTGGGCAAAACATTCTCGCTACTACGGGTCATCGGTCGCGACTGTTTGTGAATGGACACTTATTAACATCATCTCATCTCGTAGTAAACGAGCATGCTGGACACAAGTGGATCACCGCGATTCCAACCGAGGGCAGACGAGCTAGACACGTGTACGAATATGCTAGTCTGAACTTGAATCAATCCGGTTGCAGCGACGAGAAACAACGGTGTACCGGACACTGACCTAGCGGCATCCAACCTTCATACCAATTCACGAGTGGTCGAGTATTTCATGGAACAGGTTTTTCGAGCTGCATCCGACGAACTAACTGCGGGCAACGACATGGTCATCGCCACAGTCGTCAAAACCTCAGGGTCAACGCCCCAGAAGCCGGGTGCGAAACTGCTCGTCCGCGCCGATGGATCAGGTGTAGGAACGCTCGGCGGCGGCTGTGTCGAGGGCGATATCTGGTTCGCAGCGTCTCAACTCCTGAAAAGTGGTGGTCCCGCAGAAATGCGTGACTACGAACTCAACGAAGATCTCGCAGCGCAAGACGGGCTTGTCTGCGGTGGGACGATGTACTTCCTGCTCGACCCGCTGCGTACGCAAGAATCGGGGCATGACTTCAACAGCGAAGTGATAGCAGCGTACGAAGGTGGAGCGCCTGTCGCCATCGCCAGTTTGATGAAAACACCGAGTGGTTCCAGTCTCGCGGTCGGCTCCAAACTGCTAATTCGTGAGAATGGCTCGACAACAGGCTCGCTCGGCGATGAGAAGCTCGACTCAGACGCCGTTAAGGCAGCCCGAAATCTGATGGCGATGGGCAAGAACGACTACATCACAACCGAGTCGGGAGCAGAGTATTTCGTTGAGGCTTACACAACGCCGCCGACACTGGTTCTTGCAGGTGGCGGGCACGTTTCAAAGGCGATCTCCAACATCGCATCGACGCTCGGTTTTCGAATCTTCGTGATCGACGACCGTGAGGAGTTCTCGAACCCTGACCGCTTCCCTGAGGCCGAACAAACTGTCGTTTCAGAATATGGTTCAGCTTTCGAAAAGCTTCCAATCGGTACAAACTCGTTTGTCGTGATCGCGACACGGGGACACCGTTACGACACGTCGGCGACAGCAGCGGCGATGCGCACTCCGGCAAGCTACGTGGGATTACTCGGATCTAAACGCAAAACGATCCTCATTTTCGAAGAGCTGTTTGCCGAGGGGTTCACGATGGAACAGGTCAAGAGCGTACGTTCCCCGATCGGCCTCGACATCTCCGCCCGCACCCCGGAGGAAATCGCGCTGTCGATCATGTCGGAAATCGTCGGGTTCCGACTCGGGGGCGATGGCGGTACCCTCAAGCTCGATCAACGCCTCATAGACAAGGCGGCAGAGAAGGCAGCATACCGCCCGGAAAACGCCGAATCTGCCGAGCCGGTAGGCGCTGACTAACGTGCCGAACTACAACGCCGTCGGCATACTTCTGGCAGCAGGCGAATCGAGTCGTATGGGACGACCCAAGGCGTTGCTGCCCTGGCGAGGAACCACGCTGGTCGAGTACCAGATGAACTCCCTCCTTCGAGGTGGGTGCGACAAAGTGATCGTGGTCACGGGCAAGTACGATGCCGAGATGGCACCTCTCTTGAAAGATCGCCCCGGAATAGTCAGGGCATACAACCCGAGATATATGGAGGGCAAAACAACTTCCATAAAAACCGGCATCAGGGAGTTACCTGATGGCATTCACTCGATAGTTCTACTCGCGGTCGACCAGCCACGTCCCGCCTGGGTCATCGAAAAGGTGCTGAGGACCCACACGGACTTCGGAGCCGATGTGACTTCTCCGGGATACGATGGCCATGGAGGACACCCGTTGGTTTTCGATGCCCAACTTCGACCCGAACTGGCGGCAATCACAGAGGAAGGCAGAGGGGTGAGAGCGATATTCAATAAACCAGATATCGACCATCACAGGATCACGTTCGAAACAGCGATCGTCCGACTCGATATAAATACCCCGGAAGCCTATGAGAATGCTCTCGCTTCATACGCTGAACTCGCTAAATCGCAGTTGTAAGATGTGCCGACCATGACATCGCCGACCCCTGTACGCGAGAAACTCTGGGTGAAACTCCTGTTCTACCCGGCGCTGATATTTATCGGATTGCCTGCCCTCGTTGTCTGGGTCGGGATGCACCTCGTCGGATTGAGCTTCATCTGTGATTGCGCGGTTATTCCATCTCCCGACTGGGCTTTCGCATCACGTTGGTTCGGTGCAATTGTCGTGATGATTCCGCTGCTTCTTGCCGATTGGTTTGTGATATGGAAGTGGCGTGACCATCGACGCAAAGAAAAATGGGCAAAGAAGTACGCAGCGGAGCACCAGCCGTGGTACGCCAAGACTGGTAGTGACCGCCCGACCACACCGATAAAAAACGAACCATATGAACCGTAATGATCTCGCTCCCTCGGGCAATCCACTCGATGATGCTCGCCTGTTTTTACAGTCGACTGGTATTGATGGCTGGCTCACCAGAGACTACCGCTATACGAATCCGGTTTTCGAAGCAGCGCTTGGTCAACGGGTAAAACATCTAACCCGCCCTGTCTGGCTCTGGATTCCATCGAATGGCGAGCCTCAACTTCTGGCCCATGAGGTCGACGCAGGACGATTCCCCGGCGGTACTCCAGATATCTCCGTCTATGGAAATAGAGGTCAGATGATTTCCGAACTGAAGAGCCTGATTGATGATGCCACACGGGTCGCAATGGAATACTCGCCGCTGTACGAACTTCCGAGGGTTGGCAGAGTCGATGCCGGGACCATAGAACTTATCCGCTCGCTGGTACCCGACATTGTTTCATCGGGCGACGTGATCCAGTACTCGACCGAACGCTGGACTCCCGATCAGCTTCAATCGCACTTGTTCGCCGTTGAGGCGCTTGATCGCATCGTAAAGCAGACTTTCAAGTTCGTTGGTGAGAATATCCGCTGGGCACTCACTGAACACGACATTGCTGAGCATATTCGTGGCAAGCTTGACCGCGCTGGCCTGGAGTTCGCCGATGGCCCTGTCGTGGCATTCGACAAAAACTCATCCGATCCGCACCACGATCCACAACCGGGCGAAGCCGCGGTGATCAGGCGTGAAGGCTGGCTGTTGATCGATCTCTGGGGACGTAAGAAATCCGAGTCGCCCGACGATCAAAATATCTCGGCGGATATTACGTGGACTGCAAAGCTGGGTGGGCGACCGTCATCACGACATCAGGAAGTGTTCAATGCCGTTACCAGTGCAAGAGACGCTGCTTTCGAGCTTCTAGAAGCCCGCGTTCTTGGGGGTGACAATCCACAGGGATGGGAGCTAGATCGTATTGCCCGGCAAGTGATCGAGAATGCCGGATTCGGACAGTATTTCGTTCATCGACTCGGCCACTCACTCGGCTACGAAGTCCACTCGAACGGAGTGAACCTTGATGACTGGGAGACCCACGACACTCGGACTGTCATCAACGGAGTCGGCGTTACCATCGAACCCGGCATCTACCTGCCAGAGTTCGGCATACGTTCGGAAATAGACGTATATCTTGGCGAGGATGGGCCAGAAATAACGGGCGACCGTCAGACCGAGATCGTTCGGATAGAGACGGATTAGTACTCGAATCGTGCTCGTGTCGTGCTCGACAGGTGCCACACTTCGAATTCCCGAGAGTATCCGAGGAACCTCGGCGGCTCGCAACGCCCGAAGTAGGCGCGTGCGTTCTTCGCTGCTTCGGCAGTTGTATTCACCAAGATCCCTCGATTGCACCCGGGAAATGGGAGGGTCGGATGTTGCTATGAATCGCCATTCAACACCGACATCATTCAGTAAGTTGGCACTTACGTAAGGATTTGCTTACATGTATGTCATGGAAGCCGCACTCAATGCAATGCCCGACCCAACTCGACGCGAAATTCTTCGGCTCATCCAAAACGAAGAACTGCCCGCAGGGGCGATCGCGTCAAACTTCCCGGTTAGTCGTCCCGCGATTTCGCAGCATCTGAGCGTGCTGAAATCGGCTGATCTGATCGACGAGCGAAGGTCGGGCGTGAAGCGTCTGTACCGAACGAGGATGGAGGGTATGGCAGGGCTAGTTGTACTTCCCACGAACGTTGTTTACAGCCTTGAGGCAGGGGTGGCTCCGTCTATACCGCCGTGTGGACGGTGGTGATTGTAGCGGTACAGGAAGCCGGGCAGAGCTGCCATCCGTTCTTCGTTCGAGA
>JAJRZP010000084.1 GCA_024275195.1 Chloroflexota bacterium
CGTCTACAAACGGATAATCAATCTCGAATCGTCTGTTTCGAACTCGGAAATCGAGCGCGCAAGAAACCGGCTGAACGAAGCCATAGTTGGTGTTCCAGCTAATCGCCTCAAAGAGTACGTCGGGCAAATAAACGATGGACTTGAGCGACTGGCGTTCGATTCTGCCGTAACTGCTCTCCAGCAGCACAACACGGGCTCCGGTTCTGAAAAGCGGTTCAGCGGTATTGGAAAACTGTTCCTGCAACCTGAGTTCCTCGCCGATCCACTTATGACGCAGGGTGCAATGTGGCTCATTGAAGATTCGCGAGCAACGTCTGCGCTTGAGGACGCCAGCGACGCTCGCGGGTCCGCAAGAGTAGTGATTGGCGAAGAAAACACTGAAGAATCGTTGAAAAACTTCTCCATTGTTTTCAGCAAGTACGGCACTTCTGAGACAGCCGAAGGCATGATCGGTGTCATGGCTCCCACGCGCATGGAGTACGAGACGGCTATTCCCGCCGTGCGATACATGGCAAGTCATCTCGATCAAATGACGATGATGTTCTACGGCCACTGAGCAGTATTTCCGTCTATCAGTTTATCGTCGGCCTGTTTGAAATCCCGCGCCAATTCGGATTCCGCACTTCTCCGGTTTATAATTGATTCGTTCGCGCACCTCACCACCGCGAACTAGAATCGTGATCTGAAACAGACTTTCGCTACGGGGTAAGTGGCCGCTCTCTATGACAACCAGTAAACGTGACTACTACGATGTATTAGGTGTCGCCCGTGACGCTACTCCTGAGGATTTCAAGAAGGCGTTTCGCAAACAGGCGCTCAAATTTCATCCCGACCGCAACAAAGAAGCCGACGCGAGTGACCGTTTCAAGGAGGTCAATGAGGCATATCAGGTTCTCAGCGACCCGCAGCGAAAAGCGCAGTACGATCAGTTCGGCCATGCGGGATTCAATGGTCAGTCGGGGCGCGGTTTCGAGGGTTTCGAGGGTTTCGGCGGTTTCGGCGATATATTCGACTCGTTCTTCGGCGGCTCCACTCGTCAGGCGTCGAGTCGTGGTGCCGATCTTGAGTTTCAGATAAACATTTCGTTCCGTGATGCCGCCTTTGGCGTTCCGCGAGAGCTTGAGCTTAATCGTATGGAGCGATGCGGGCGTTGTGATGGAAACAGAGCAGAGCCCGGCACCGACGTCGTTGAATGCTCGACGTGTCATGGCGAAGGTAAGGTACGCCGTACCCAGCGAACATTCTTCGGTCAGTTCCAGCAGGTCACAGCCTGCCCCACCTGCCAGGGTGAGGGGCAGACCGTTAAAACAGCATGCAAACAGTGTTCAGGCCATGGAACCGAGCGCAATTCCCGAAAGATTGAAGTGAAGATTCCGGCCGGGGTCGAACACGGCACAAAGTTGATCGTCCATGGCGAAGGCGAATCCGGTGGAGCAGGGAATCGCAATGGCGACCTCTACGTACACATCGGTGTCGAGCGCGACAAAGTATTCTCGCGCCGTGGCAACGATGTGCTAATGACCGCCGAAGTCAATATGGTGATGGCCGCACTCGGTGGAATAATAAATGTCGAAACCCTCGATGGGTCGACCGATATTGAAATAAAACCGGGTACACAGTCCGGTGCGACAATTCGAATAAAAGAAGCCGGTATCCCGCACATGGGGTCATCGAACCGCCGTGGTGATCAGTTGGTTGAGTTGAACGTTGTGACACCGAGAAAGCTTGATGATCGACAGAAAGAACTGTTGCATGATCTCGCTGAATCGTTCGGGCTTGAGCGGATAAGCGAGAATTCTGGAAGCGGTCATGGATTGTTCGGCCGCTTCAAAGATGTCCTGCGCGGCGATGACGATCAATCTTAAGTCCACTCCGTTCTGCCAGGTCTGAATTTAGAAAGTTAAACCGATGCAATGGTTGCAGCTCAGCATCATGACCCCGCCCGAGTTCGTCGAACCACTGACACATCTGTTCAACACTCATGGCGAGGGGTCGGCATCAGTTGAGCGGCCCGGCGGGTTCAACCCTGATGAAGGCGAACTTCCAGACCCAACCGCATGGGTGACAATCCGAGGATGGCTACCGCTAGACCCAACAACCGAAAGCCGTCGGACAGCCATCGATGTCGGAGTGCGACTCATACGGTATCTTGTCGATCTGCCTGCGATCGAAGAGATTGAGGTTAGCGACGACGAGTGGCGAAATCAAAAGTTCGATCCAATCAAGATCGGCAGCAATATGGTGATCGTCCCGCGATCTACAGAGTATGCAAGCAAACCGTCGGACATCGTTATCGAGCTCGAACCGGGGCTGGCGTTCGGCACGGGACATCATCCGACGACGCTTATGTGCCTGGAAGAGCTGGAGAAGGTCGTGAAGCCCGGCGACCGGTTTCTGGATGTAGGCTGTGGCTCAGGAGTCCTCTCCATTGCCGCACTCGCGCTGGGAGCCGAACACGCAGTTGGTCTCGATATCGAAGATGACGCGGTGATTTCCTCAAGCGCAAATCTTCAGGTGGCAGGCTTCACAGATCGGTCAACCGTTTTGAACGGTTCGGTTCCTCATGAACAGGTACCCGATCACCGTTTCGACATTGTCGGTGCAAACATTGCTGCAAACGTATTGATCCAACTGGCAGAGCCTTTGCTCGATGCCGTATCTGAGGATGGCGTGATCATCACTTCAGGTGTTCTTGAAACCCGTCTCGACGATGTTGTCGAGGCATTCACGAACGCGGGTGGATCAGTCCAATCCACCAGGAAAATCGAAGATTGGACAGCCACGCAATTCGTTCATGCGTCGAGGTCGAAGTAGTGCACAGATTCTACGTTCCAGACTTTGACGGAACCGATCGTTCCATCTCCCTGACCGGCACCGTTGCTCGACAGTTGAGAACCGTGATACGGGTGGGTATTGGCGACCGCATTCACCTCTTCGACGGCTCTGGTTCTGAATGGGAAGTAGAGGTCGATCACGTCGACAAGGGTGAAGTTCAGGCGACCGTGATCTCGGCAGTCGAGCCTGTTCCTGAACCCTCCAGCAAGGTGACCATGCTGCTGGGGCTTGCCCGACCGGAACGAATCGAACTCGCCATTCAAAAATGCTCTGAACTCGGCGCTGTGAGATTTGTGCCAGTAATGTCTGAGCGCGTACAGGGTGGCAACACAGGCAAACCATCACAGAAACGTCTCGAGCGTTGGCAACGTATTGCGATCGAAGCCACCGAACAGTGCGGAAGGGCCACTGTACCGGTTGTAAATCCTCCGACGTCACTCATGGAGGCGATCAATCAGGTAGTAGCGGAGCAACCGTTGCTATGTATGTGGGAAGAACACGTCGATGAGTCGCTGCCACTGAGCACCGCTTTGAAATCGATCGACTCTCAGGTTCCAAGACTTGCCGTTCTCATAGGTCCACCTGGAGGTTTCAGCACACAGGAAGCCGTGGCGATTCACAAAGCTGGAGCCAAACTCGTGACGCTTGGCCCACGGATATTGCGTAGTGAGACCGCGGCAATAGCCGTGATGTCGGCAATTCTGTACGAACTTGGTGATCTGGGCGACCAGCCGCGTTAATACCTGACTTCAGGTTGTAGTGTCCGCCCCATCAACTCGCGGATGGCGTCGCCCGGCGATGCGCCTTCGAACAGCACCGCGTGCGTCGCGTCGGTGATCGGCATCTCAATACCAAGTTCTTGAGCCAATCGTACTGCCGCCTGTGTTGTCGGGACTCCCTCGGCTGTCTGTCCCAGATCTTTCAATACTGTCGCCAGATCCCGACCGGAGGCAAGGCCGATACCCAATCTGTAGTTCCTGCTCAAGTTCGAGTAGCAGGTGGCGATCAAATCGCCCATTCCGCCCAAGCCGGCAAACGTATCGGGCCGGGCACCCATCGCAACGCCGAGCCGCGTAATCTCGTGCAGCCCACGTGTGACAAACGCCGCTTTCGCATTGGCACCCAGCCCTGCCCCGTCGATAAATCCAGCACCGATAGCAATGATGTTCTTCAGTGCGCCGCCGAGTTCAATCCCAACAACGTCGGCACTACGATAGACGCGAAAAACCTCTGAACTCAGCATTGCCTGAACATTTTCGGCGATCTCATGGTCAGGAAACGCTACTGTTGCCGTTGCTACATTCCCGTCGGCAATTTCCAGAGCAAGGTTAGGACCAGACAGGACCCCTATCTGATCAGGTGGGAATCCGTGCAGTTCCTCAGTTATCACCTGTGACATGCGTTTCCCTGAATCGATCTCGATCCCTTTGGTTGCACAAAGGATGCTGGTCGTCGGGGTGAGCCTGTCTCGGATGCTTCTGATGTTTTCTCGGATGGTTATCGACGGTACAACCACTATCACGAGTTCGGAGTCATCCAATGATTCGCTGAGGGAGTCCGACACCGTCATGGAGTCTGGAAATTCGACTCCCGGCACGGATCGTTCGTTTACACGCGCCTTCGCCAGTTCCATAGCACGCGTTTTATCGCGAGACCACAGAATTGTCCTGTGCCCTGTTCGCGCTAAAAGAATTCCGAGGGTGGTGCCCCATGCCCCCGTACCAACGATGCCTATCTGTGTCACACGAGCAGTTTACGGGGTTCGATGGGCTCTGCGCGGCGCCGGTTTATTTTCCAGCTTCGATTCATCGCCTTTTGCGAGGCGGTCAATGTTCGATTGGTGGCTCCATATGATGAGCGCTCCAACCGGAATGGCGAACAGCAAATTCCAGAGATTGTGTTCCCAACCGAAGATCGAAAGCTCGAAGATGCTGAAGATCACCAGTAGTCCGAGGCTCAAGCTACTGCCAATTATCGATCCAAGTGAGACATACCGAGAAATTACGACAATCATGACACCGATCAGTGCGATGACCGCGGCGATTGGGGAAATAACTGCCAGCGCACCGTATCCGGTCGACACGCCCTTGCCACCCTTGAACTTAATGTAGACGGGGAACATGTGGCCAACCACAGCCACGGTTCCGGCAGCAGCAATCAGCCACGGATCCCCATCCACGACGTAACGAGCAATACCTACAACGGTTACGCCTTTCGCAAAATCGGCAACGAAAACAGCGGCTCCGGCCCGAGGCCCGAGAGTACGAGTTACGTTTGTAGCACCCGAACCACCGCTACCGTAGCTGCGAATATCGACACCACGAAATACGCGCCCGATGATCACGCCAAATGGAATAGCGCCAATAAAATAGGCGGCCACAAGCACTGCGATTCCAACTGCTAGATCACTCATCTGTTCGGCTTTGAAAGTTCATTCTTAGAGGAGATCCCATGAAACCAAAATGCTCCCGCAGTTGGTTCTCCAAATACCTGCGGTAGCTGAAGTGTATTAGTTCTGGGTTTCGAGCGGTAAATTCGAACGTAGGAGGAGAGGTCCTACTTTGGATGCCCCGGTAAATCCTCGGACGCCGTGTACCGACTCCGGGCAACGGATTTTCACCCATCGCATCGAATATAACCCGACTGACATCGGCTCTGGGCATCTGCTTCGAAAACTCACCGTAAACTTCCAGAATTGTAGGCAGCAGGGTGTCAATCCCCCAGCCCTTTGTCGCTGAGGTGAACACGATCGGCACATCGGGAATGAACTTGAACCGATTCCTGACCGCCTCAGCAGAATCGGCTTTATCTAAGCCCAGTTCTTTCGACAGATCCCACTTGTTAATAACCACCACACAGGCGCGCGACGCATCATCGATATAACCGCCGATGTGCTGATCCTGCGCGGTCACGAACTCTGTCGCGTCCAGCACCAGAACAGCCACGTAGCAACGTTCGATGGCTCCGATCGTTCTGATAGCACTATATTTTTCGATCCCGGGGTCGGCTTTCCCACGACGGCGCAGTCCAGCGGTATCGAGGAATGTGATTCGAGTGCCTTCGTAGTCGAACAGTGAGTCGACTGTGTCTCGGGTAGTGCCTGCGACCGGACTTACGATTGCCCGTTCTTCACCTGTCAGCGCGTTGAACAAAGCAGATTTTCCAGCGTTGGGTCGCCCGGCAATCGCCACCCGAATCGAATTCTTCCCGATCGGTTCATCCTCAAACGGGGGCATTTGTTCGAAAACAGACTGCATGAGATCGCCGATCCCAGTGTCGTGGTAAGCACTGATCGGATGCGGATCTCCAAGGCCAAGCGCGAAGAACTCGTAGATCATGTCTTCACGCGAAAGCGTGTCTGCTTTATTCGCCGCAACAACTACAGGCTTGCCAGCCCTTCGCACCATGTCTGCCGCGTCCTGATCGGCGTCGGTGACACCATCGTTCACATCGACCGTGAATATGATCGCATCCGCCTGATGCAGGGCGATCTCAACCTGGGCTTTGATGTCGTCCCACATCAGTTCATCGTGTGGGCGATCTTCGACTCCGGCGGTATCGACAATCAGGTATCGATGTCGCCCCCATTCGGCATCGATCGAAACTCGGTCACGGGTAGTACCCGGTATGTCGCTGACGATCGCGATACGGCGTCCTGCCAATCGATTGAACAGAGTCGACTTGCCGACGTTAGGTCGGCCGATAATTGCTACTACTGGGAGAGCCATGTCTGGTTCGTTTGTTTTTTCTGCTCAGTAGCAATAAGAGAATCACTACGGGGTTTCGCTTCAAAGAGTCTAAGAACGTGCCTTCGTTAGTTTCGCAAACAGTGCTTAGATCAGTTTTTCCATGAGAGCGGCCTGCGCCCACAGACGGTTCTCAGCCTGATCGAACACAACTGATCTCGGGTCATAAAGTAGGCCGTCGGAGATTTCTTCGCCCGGATGCGCCGGAAGATCGTGCATAAACTTTACTTCCGAAGAAGCCCGGTCGAGTAGAGATGGGGTCACCTGGTAGCCCTCGAATGCGGCGAGGCGCTTCGTAGTCTCAGCTTCCTGTCCCATACTCGTCCATACATCGGTGTAGACGATATCCGCACCGGCAACAGCTTCTTGCGGATCCGTCACCTGCTTGACTGTCCCGCCAGCCGATGCTCCGTATATATTCGCGCCGGCAAGAGATTCGCCGGCAACTTCATATCCAACCGGCGATGCGACGGTAAGATGCCCGCCTGAGCCGGCAACCGCGTAGCCAAGACTTACCGCAACGTTGTTACCATCCCCAATGAAAGCTACTTTCGCACCTGTCAACGACCCAAGCTGTTCGACTATGGTCTGCGAGTCGGCGAGAGCCTGGCACGGGTGTTCGGTATCAGTCAGGGCATTGATTACCGGAATGGACGCGTTTGCAGCAAACTCTTCAATCGTTTTCTGCTCAAATGTACGGATAACTGCTATATCGGACATGCGTGACATGACGCTTGCCACATCGGCTACCGGCTCACGCCGACCGAGGCCAACTTCATCGGGACTAAAGTGAACAGGATTGCCGCCAAGCTTTTCAGTTCCAACCCAGAATGAAAGTTTCGTACGTAGCGATGGTTTTTCGAACAGAATGGCGACCGATTTACCCGCAAGTGCGTTGCTCGACGCACCAGCCTTTAGCTCGATAGCGCGCTGAAGAAGCGGCTGAATTTCATCAGACGCGATGTCGCTGAACTTGAGAAAGTGGTTGACCATAAGAAGTGACCTCGACTCGAACTAGAAATGAAGTGGGCGCGATATTCCGGGGTGCTTACGCACCCTTCGTTCGGTGTCGCCAGAAAACACGGCTATTGTTGCCTGTGCATATCAACGTGAGTGTCCCTGAATTCAAGAGTCGAGTCGATTTCAATATTCAGTAGTGGCAGTTTGACTAACGAGGAGTCAATTCTAACCCGCCACTCCTCGCAAGACTATGCCATATCCAATAGCCCCCAGAATTCACGCAGGTCTGAACTTCAGCAACGTTTGTCCACCTTCGTTGTGTTCAAACACCGCTTTTAGCGACATTCCGATCTGCAGGGCATCCGGTTCTGGAGTGACCCCGACAATGTTCGTCGGAACGATCACATCTTCTTCAAGTTGCACCAACGCCGTGATGTACGGCACATCGCCAACGAATCCCATGTGCGGAGCAACGTGGACAATCGCGAAGGTATAAAGCTCTGCCTTGCCTGATGCCCGCACCCACTCGATTCCGTCGCTACCAGTCTCGGGATCAGATATGGAAAAAGTGCGCGGGTAGAACTGGTACTTGCCAGTTGCTTTCGACCGTTGGAGCCAGATTTCTTCGTTCTTGAGCCCTTCCCAGTATCGATCGGACTCCGGTTGTGAAATCGGCTGTGGTTTGGGAGTTGTGTCGGTCATATTTTAGTTCGCCCCCAGTACTATCGTTCCGGTAGACGATAGTAGCCCGCCGGTGCCATGCGCCACAGCAACGTCACAATTATCGAGTTGCCGCTCACCCGCCTGACCTCGCAACTGACGCGCTGCCTCGACAACGGTGAATATGCCGTACATTCCCGGATGCGTGTAAGAGAGCCCACCTCCATTGGTGTTCAGCGGAAATTCACCACCGGGTGCAGTTCTCTGGGAAGCCACGAAATCAGGGCCTTCGCCGGGCCCACAAAACCCGAGATTCTCGAGGCTCACGAGGACCGTATATGTGAAGGAGTCGTAGACCATCGCAAGATCAATGTCGGCGTGGGACACTCCGGCCATCTCCAACGCTTGCGGCCCCGTGTATGTGCCGAACGCTTGAGTCAGGTCGGGCATCTGCGAAATCCCCGAGTGATCGTGGCCTTCGCCTGCACCCAGAATTTTTACACTACCGTTTTTAGCGTCGCGCGCACGTTCTGCGGTGGTGATCACGATCGCAGCCCCGGCATCGGTAACCAGACAACAGTCGAGCAGGTGCAACGGCCACGCCACCCACTTCGAGTTGTGATACTCGTCAAACGTAGTCGGCTTGTCGTAGAAGTATGCCATCGGGTTTAGATTTGCCCATTTTCGAGTCGAAACAGCGATCTCCGCCATCGCCTGACGCGTTCGATCCTCACCGTACTGGTACATATATCTTCGAGCAGCCATCGCATAGGAAACAGGAGGTCCGATAATCCCGTATGGTGCCTCATACTGTGCCATCGGCGTGCCGGGGTTACGCGGAATCGGTGCCCGATCAGAACGCCCCGACTGGCCGTGGGTGATCAGTGCCACCTCGCAGTAACCGGCAGCGATGGCCGCGAGCGCATGTGCCACGTGGATCACGAATGATGAACCGCCGACCGAGGTGCTATCGGTGTAGCGAGGCTGTATGCCCAGATACTCAGCGACATCCAGTGTCGACCAGCCAGCCGTGAACAGTGCATCCACATCTGATAGCTGCATCCCGGCATCGTCGAGTGCGTTCAACGCCGCCTCTGAGTGATGGGCGAGCGGTGATTTCTCGGGAACTTTGCCGAGCTTGTTTGATTCACCCACACCAACTATGTGAGCCTGACCAGAGAGGTTCTGAAGTTTTTGAATGTTAGGCATTTTCTGTTTCTGGGCTAAACGAGCGTGTCTTCAACTGGCGTGTGATCAGGTGACAGAGAACGGTATCGACGATCTACTGCATCGGGGAGTATGGAGTCGGTGTCAGTAGCTGGTTACGCACATTTTTGACTATCAGACCATCCCTGTGCGAATCGGCGGTTACTTTCGCCCACTCAGGATCGTTTCGGAACGCGTCCCACGCAGCGGCTCGCTGGTTTGCGTCTTCAAACGCAACCATGTAAGTCAGTTCGTGGTTGCTTTCGCCAACATCGGTTGTCCAGTACCCGATGTTTTTTATGCCGTGCTTCTCGAACAGCTTGATCGTATGGTCGGCGAACCGAGCGTTGATATTTGGAAGTCGACCGGGTAGGCATTCGTACACACGTAGTTCGTAAAGCACCGTATTTTCCTCTCGCTGGCGGTTTTCACGTCGAAGTTTTGTCTTCTCCCGCGAGATTCTGGATACTCAGAGGCGACTCGTCAACCGATTACCCGATTCACGGCATCGATCATTCGCTGAAGTGTCGGATCATTCTGCTGATGGGCGAGCGTGGAGTCGTTTAGGGCCGAGATTGCCACACGTTGCCGACTCAGCACTTCGAGATCCGTGCCTGAAGTGAGCGGTAATTTTTCGATGCTCACTTTTAGCCCTGAAAATATCTCGTACCCGCCATCGCTTTGTGCCACGAGCAGACTTTTGAACTCCGACTGCGCAGGTGCGGCACTTTCAGCCCCTTTTATTCCACCGTTATCGAGCGTTGGAAAATTCACGTTGAACAATCCACCCCTCGGAGTCACGCTGTCGATCAGTTCTCGGGTGATGGCCGTGATGACCTCGCCGACCGCATGGCTGGTGATGTCATCTTCAGCGTCCATTGAGAACGCACACGCTTTTACGCCTTTGGCTGAAGCGGTTATCGCGGCACCCATAGTGCCGGATATAAACAGGTTTCGACTGGTATTGGTGCCCGGATTGATTCCAGAGACGACCGCATCGACTTCGCCAACCAGCACGTGCTCCAGACCCAGAATTACTGAGTCTGCCGGTGTACCACTGACCGCGTAGCACTCCACGCCGCTAAATTTACTAGGAGCCCGGTTGATCTTAACCGAGCGGCGGAACGAGATTGCAGTCCCAACACCGGATTGATTTTCAGCCGGTGCCACAACCGTTACGTTGCCGAGGTCTTTGACGGCATTGACGAGAGCCCAGATTCCCGGATTGTCGAAGCCATCGTCGTTCGTGACAAGAATTTTCATGCGCTAAATCGTAGAGGTCGCCCACACCCAATGTGCGGTTTACGTGGTCACGCCCACGAGTTATCCGGAATTTGAGCCTCTGCTTAGCTCAACAGGAGGTTGTCGATCAGTCTTGCCCGCCCGATTTTCACCGCCACCAGTGCGCGCGCTGACATCTCGGCATGATCGAGTTCCTCAAACGTATCGATATCAGCGATCGAAACGTACCGTGTACTGGCGAGCGGTTCGCCATCAAGTACTGCGGTTATCACACATCGGAGCGCCTCACCTGAGCGCTCACCAGAATCCCACGATAGCTTCCCAGCTGTAAGAGCTCTGAACAATACAGTCGCGGCCTGTCGTTCTTCCGGTAATAGATACGCGTTACGGCTGCTCATCGCCAGACCATCGGGCTCGCGGACCGTCGGCACCGGGATGATTTCAATGCCAAGCCC
>JAJRZP010000085.1 GCA_024275195.1 Chloroflexota bacterium
CCGTTAGCACGTATTTGTGGAAGACGTGTCGAGCACCTGGGATTTCCCGTGGTGGATCTAAGGCCGAAAATTCATCGAGTACTGACGTGTAGCGTCGCGCAATCCGTTGTCTTCGCTCAGTCCATTCTTCGAGGTGGTCGAGTTTGAACGCAACTATCGCAGCTTGAATCGAGGCCATTTGGGAGTTGTAGCCGAGTTCCTGATAGGTGCGTGATTCGTCACGACCGTGGTATCTGAGTCGCTTGATTCGCGCGGCCACTGCTGAATCGTTGGTAATGATGGCTCCACCGCTTCCGAACGCCCCTGCGATTTTCATCGGGTCGAAGCTGAGCGAGGTTGCGAACGATTGCACACCGGGGGATTCGCCATTGAAAGTCGCTCCAATCGCCTGCGCTGCATCTTCTATGAGGATGACACCGTTGGAACGGCAGGCATCAGCGAGCGGCGTGATGTCGAATAGTTGACCGTAGAGATGTGCAGTCACGACCGCTTGAACTGCGCCGGTATTTACCAACTCGATGGTCTGTTCGACATCGGGTTGATGGTCGTCGCTGGAATCGACGAAGACGGGTGTCGCACCGGTACGGATAACTGGTGAAGCGGTGGCAACGAAAGTCATGGCGGGAACCGCTACGTTGTCGCCGGGTTTTATTCCAGCCGTGACCAGTGCGAAGAACATGGCATCGGTGGCTGAGCCAACGGCGATCGCTTCCCTGGCTCCCATCAGGTCGCAAAGTTGATCTTCTAGCCTTGCAACTTCTGGCCCCTGAAGAACACGACCGTGTGCAAATACCTGCTCACACAAAACCATGATGGTGTCTTTGTGTTGCTCGAACTGGCGGTCAAGCCGCATAAACGGGATGTTCATTTAGAGATTGGTTGTTGGTTGGTTTTAGATCGGATTGTGTCGCAGATGCTCGATATACGCGGGAAGTGCTTGTTCGAGACCGAACCGGGGTTCGAAACCGAGTAGTTCACGAGCCTTTGTTACATCAAGGGTCCCACGATTCGGGATGTGGGCGGGTACTTCACCGTACTCGACTTTAACATCGCCAATTGTTTCGCTAATTATCGATACGGCGGTGGAGAGGGATTCCGATTTCCCACGGGCGATGTTGAATGTTTCACCGGCAGCCGCATCGGTTGTAGCGATTCGGAAGATACCGTTCGCTGTGTCCTCGACGTAGGTGAAATCGAGCGCCATGCTGCCATCGCCGTCAACTTGCAGGGCTTTGCCCCGCAATGCACGAGTTATGAACTTATAGAGTACGCGCCGGTTTGCATCGAAAGGACCATAGACGGCGGTAGGCCGCACTGTTCGTACATCGATGCCGTAGCGCTTGCGATAACCGGCACTAATTATCTCCCCGGCTAGCTTGATCGAACCATAAATATCTTTTGGGTCTTTCGGCGCATCCTCGGTCACGCTGGGCGTTTGGAAGTCACCGTAGACCATGCTCGAAGATGTGTACACGACCGGGCAATCATGATCGAAATCTCGAACTATTTCAAGAATATTCACTGTGCTGGAAAGTATCGAATCGAAAGCTTCTTCAGTCTGCTCGATAGCAACGTTGGCAAGCGGCAGTGCCGCCATGTGCACGATAACGTCGGGATTGAATCGGTTCAGTGCGCGCCGGAGATAGTCTTTGTTTAGCGTATCGCCAGTTACGAGGGAAATATCGTCAGAAATATCGACCAGGCGAGCGAGCAAATTTATAGGTTTAGCTTTAGGGTCGGGTGCGACGTACTGTTTGAACGAATCAAAAACCATCACTTCGTAATCGGCTGCCAAAAACTCTCGCACGACACGCGACCCGATGAATCCGGCTCCACCTGTAACAAATGCTTTCTGCATTGAACCCTGACTTCTGTTCTTTCGATTGCTCGGGCAGTGAGAGTGTGTCGACTCGCCCGTTCGCTGTCCGACCTTTGTCTATCCGGTGAATGATACTCATCATATTTCAACCGGTGTGAGAATCGCGTAATTCGTATTTCGTCGGATAATGAATCCTTGGTGACCGTTGATTCGATAAATGACCGGTACTCTATGGGTGCCAATGCGCTGGACGGGTGTCGGTTAGACTCAAGTTAATTAGTAAATGGAACTATCTCGAATGGATTGGAAGGCATCGGTTAGATTTGAATGCGAGTAGACACGACCGGACTGCCGACCGATAACTGGCATCATTTTTTGCGACTGCGGGATTTGCGTCAGATTCTTAGTGAGGTGCCACTTGAGAGGGTTTCACGCGTGCTTGAGTTGGGCGCCGGTGATGGGGTACAAACCGCGAGATTGAGAGAAATATTCCCTGAAGTTGTTCCAACAGATATCGCCCCATCGGGGGATGTCGAAGGAATGGTGATCGCAGATGCTGCCGATCTACCGTTCGAGGATGGGTATTTCGATCTGGTGTTTTCATCCAATGTGTTAGAGCACGTGGATCAACTGGAAGAGGCGTTTATTGAAATGAAACGGGTTCTTGCTCCGGGTGGGATCATGATTCATTCGATGCCGACAGGGACGTGGAAATTTATTCAGATCGTCGGTCGTCCAGTTGCCTCGGTGTTGCGACTCATACGTCGGTTAATTCCTAGAATATCTGTCGACCCGGATCGAACACTAGCAGGTTCGCACGGATCGTTACATGGCGTTGTGCTGAGGAAACGTTCGTTGGTTCATAGAATTGTTGGTCTGGTCATCCCGACGGTTCATGGTGTGTCGGGAAACCATGTGAGTGAATTCTTTCGATTTCGGCCGAAGTGGTGGCGTCGACAATTCACTCGCGCAGGGTTTGAGTGTTATCGGATGTCGCCGTTGTTTTTGCACTCACCGTACGAACTGCTACCTTATCGTGTTTTAGGATTACGGGATCGATTAGGTAAGGCAGGATTCGCGTCGGTCAATGTTTTCTGGCTCAGGTGACTGTGCGCTGCTAGCGGAACGGGTTTGGTTCGGCGGCAATTCGTTCGATGCCGTTCGCAACAGTAGGAACCGGTGCTCCCATGATACTTTCGAGCAAGTCGACGTTTAGCGACGTGTCACGCGGACGATCTGCTTGCAACCCGGCGTCGGCTACGGTTATTGGTTTTAGCAGCGACATGTCGCAAGCATAGGCTTCCATCGCTATTTGGGCGAAGTCGTATTTTGAAATTCGATCAGACGAGCCAAGATGCAGTATTCCCGAAGTTTCAGCAGCGAGAGCGGCATCAAGAGCCTCGGCGAAATCATGGACGCTGATCGGCGAGAAGTACGAATCGCTGAATCCAGGTACTTCGTTTCCAGCGCGTGCCAGAGTCAACACCCATTCAAGTAGAGATCTTGTTCCCGACGAACTGTAGCCATAGAAATAGCTGCGGATTATTAGTGAGTCGGGGTTTGCGTCGGATACGAGTATCTCAGTGCGGACTTTACCGGTAGCGTAGGTATTGAGAGGATCCGGTGCATCGGATTCCGAGTACCTCTTTTTTTCCCCGTTAAATATGCTGTCGGTCGATGTGAATACGAACTTCGAATCATGCTTGAGCGCCTGATCCGCCAAAAAGGCGGTTGCATCTTCATTGATAGCTTTCGCAAGCACAGGATTTTTCTCGCACCATTCGACGTTGGTTGCGGCGGCGCAGTGGATGATTAGATCAGGTTTGATACGCGCCAGTGCTGATGAGACGGATTCGTGATCGGTGATGTCGATCCGTTCCGTAGTTGCACCGTTAATTGATATTGGATTGCTGGCGAACCAGCCGATGCATTCTGAGCGGGGAGCGTAGTGCCGGACCAAGTTTGCACCCAGTAACCCGCTTGCACCTGTGATGAGGATTCTCTGCACTTGTATATCTGACTCTAATGTGACGGTTGGAGCCACTTTAGTTACCGTACTTGGAATATTTTTGTTACGGGTACTCGTGCAGAGGATGAATTCCATTGAAATTGATTATTGACCAACATTCGTTGCTATCCGCACTGGATGATGCTTCGGAATCTAACCTAAACTGATGGGCACGGCGATTGATCATGTCTTGATCGGATCGCTGCATGGTTTCAGCACGCGATGAATTGGACGTCAGGTTGAAAATTGCTGTGACAGGGTGCGCGGGATTTATCGGATCGCGCGTTGCATCGCTGTTGTATGAGCAGGGACACGAAGTACGCGGGATCGACAATCTGAGCGATTCCTGCGACGTTCGGATGAAAACCTGGCGTATCGATAACCTGTTGAATTCGATCGACTGGCTTATCGGTGATATCACCGATAACGACCTGATTCGTAATTTCATTAGTGATTTCAAACCCGATGGCGTGATCAACTTGGCGGCACGAGCTGGAGTTCGACAATCGATCAAAAATCCATGGGCCTATTACGAGACGAATGTGACGGGGACCCTGAACCTTCTTGAAGCGTGCAAGGATACTGGTGTATCGAGGTTCTTACAGGCATCAACTTCGAGCGTTTACGGGAAGAATCAGTTGCCGTTCTCTGAAGACGCTGTAATTAATTCGATGATGTCGCCTTATGCGTCTTCGAAAAAAGCTGCTGAAGATCTTTGCAAGCTGTACAGCTACCTGTTTGATTTTGATGTGACTGTGTTCAGATTTTTCACGGTATACGGACCGTCGGGGCGACCCGATATGAGTCTGTTTCGGTTTGTGAGATGGATTGTTGAGGGTGAACCGTTGCAGTTGAACGGCGACGGCACCCAGCAACGGGATTTTACGCATGTTGATGATGTCGCCAGAGGGGTGGTTGCGGCACTCGAACGAAGGCCGGGATACGAGACGATTAACCTTGGTTCCGATCACCCGGTCGAGTTGAATGCCGTGATTGAGGAAATCGAAGCTGCGGTCGGCAAATTAGCCACGGTCGAAACCCATCCGTTCCCGGCAACGGATGTGATAGCAACGTGGGCGAATATCGACCGAGCGCGTGAATTGCTGGGTTGGGAACCGAAAGTTGATCTGAAACAAGGTGTTGCGTCGGTAGTGGAGTGGTATTTAGAAAATCGAGAATGGGCGAAAGATATTTCGCTGTAGCCGTAGCTCGGATATAGCAGACTGCTGGGGAGTTATTTGTGACAAATATCGGAGTGATTGGCGGAGCAGGGTATGTCGGACTCGTAACCGGAGTGGGGCTTGCCGCACTTGGTCACAAGGTGACGTCCATGGATTTGGATCAGGAACGTCTGGCAATGCTCAGAACCGGCAAATCGGCTGTCTACGAAGACGGTCTGGAGTCAATTCTGAGTCGATTGAACGAGATTGAGCAGATTACATTCACCGATGATCAGAGCGAGGCTGTTCGCAATTCGGACGTGTTATTCATTGCGGTCGGCACACCGTCATTGTCAGACGGTGCTGCGGATTTATCGGCTGTGATTGCTGTGGCCGAGCAGCTTCGTGATGAGATATCAGAGTATACGGTCGTAGTTGTGAAGAGCACGGTTCCCGTAGGTACATTGAACGTTGTTACCGATATTCTTTCGCAGAAACTCACAGAAGGCGAAGATTTCGATGTGGTGTCCAACCCGGAGTTCTTGCGCGAAGGCAGCGGCCTAATTGACTTCTTTGCGCCCTCTCGAATTATTGTTGGAGCCGCGTCAGAGCGGGCTAAGTCGGTACTTCGTGAGATTTACAAGCCGCTGCTTGATGGTACGACCGTCGTAGACATCCCGTGGATCGATTCGGCATGTGAAATTCCGTATGTCGAGACCGATGCTACTTCTGCCCAATTGACGAAATATGCAGCGAATGCCTACCTTGCGACCAGGATATCGTTCATCAACGAGATTGCAGGAATATCCGAGAAAGTCGGAGGCAATATTGACGACATTGTCGAAGGACTCGGCCTTGATCCACGGATAGGATCTGGGTACCTACAGCCGGGCATCGGGTTTGGTGGGCCTTGTCTGGACAAAGACTTGCGGGCATTAATCACTGTCGCCAGAGAAAATTATTACGACCCGGTGATGTTCAACGGGGTACTACAACGGAACGAACTGCAACTGCGTGAGGTGATTAACAAGATAACGGCGGCGGTTGGGCCGAGTTTGTACCAGAAACGCATAGCACTGCTGGGTTTAGCGTTCAAAGAGGGAACGAACGATGTTCGGCACTCCCTATCGATCAGGCTATACCGTGTGCTCCGTGATCAGGGGGCATCGGTGATCGGGCACGATCTACTCGCCGTAGATGAGGCGACTGAGCTTGAGCCCGATCTTGAAGCAACGAGCAATTTGGATGCAGTGCTCAATGGTGCTGAAGTGATAGTTGCCCTGAATTCTGATTCTGTATATGCCGAGATTGATTGGCCTCAAGTGAAATTGGCCGGCATATCTCCATACATAGTCGATACCCGTGGGATCCTCGACCATCGGGCGCTAACTTCGAACGATCTGATATTTGATGTTCTGGGATCATCTGGTTGAGAAGTTCTTTTCTCACAGCAGCCCGAGGATGATTTTCGAGGTCAATATTGATTACAAACGCAATCATACCCGCAGCGGGTCTGGGCACTCGAATGAGCCCGATTACGTCTGCCATACCCAAAGAGCTAGTTCCGGTGTACGACTCGATCGCTCTTTTTAGAGTTTGTGAGGAAGCGGTTCGCGTCGGGATCGAGAAAATCATCATCGTCAATTCTCCGACGAAACCGTCACTGGCCGATGCTGTCAATCGATTCTTTGAACAACGTTCACTAAGCGCGGATGGCACTGGCAGCCCGAGTGTTGTCGAGGTTATTCAAAGCCAACCCATGGGTCTTGGTCATGCGGTCTACTGTGCGATAGATGTAATCGATCAGTTTCCAGTCGTCGTTCTGTTGCCAGATGTTTTGCTCGCAAAAACAAGCAATCTGTTGTCCAGAATGTTGGACATCGCTTCAGATGAACGCTCAGTGATCAGCGTTAAAAAGGCCCAGCCATCAAAATTGAACCACAGCGGGGTGGTCGAATTTGCCGGAGCGATGGCTGATGGGGTAGCTATCAGCAGACTCGTCGAGAAACCCGCACCCGGCGACGAGCCATCAGATCAAATGATCGTGGGACGGTACGTACTCACTGAGCAGATATTCGACCATTTGTCACGTTCGAATACGGGCTCGACAGGAGAAATTGAGCTGACGGATTCGATCGACTCTGTAGCTCGCTCAGCACATGGCGCAGTCGTGGCCTGCGAACTTGAGGAGCCTTATCAAGACACCGGCACTCTGGATGGGCTATTTCTGGCAGGGCTTCACCAGTTTGCTCTGGCAAAATCGGATACCCGGTATTCAGTTCCAGCCGCGGAGTTGATTGATCTGCTCGAGAACGATCTTGGGCTGAGCAACGGCTAGCCGCGTAGACGATTTTTGAGAGTCTTAATCCGGTCGACCACCACAAGTGCTTTTCGCCAACCTGTTCGGTCGGTACTACGACCATAGTCGGAATTATCGTAACCATAGCCGTAGCCATAACCGTAACCGCCGGAGACGCCGTCTCCATTGGTGCGGTTCAGTACGGTACACAGCGTTCGGATGCTGGCACCGTTGATTCGACTGGCAACAGCTTGGATTTCATGGCGTGATGAACTGGCTTGATTGACTGTCAGGATGCATGAGTGAACATCGTGCATCAGCATCCAACTATCGGGGACTGGTTTCAGTGGCGCTGAATCGTAAATTACGATCTCGGCGTGACCTCTCATGTCTTCCATCAGTGCAGACATCGCAGGAGTGCTGAATAAATTCGTAGGATCAGGAGGTATTGGCCCCGACAACAGAACTTTGAGGTTCGGTACGACGGTATCGATCAAACTCTCTTCGAGAGTGGATTTTCCAGTGAGAACTGTACTTACACCGAGATCAGATTCGAGTCCGAGTACACCTGCGATATCGGGCTTACGTAAATCCAAGTCGGCAAGGATGACCTTGCGATTGGCGGATGCCAATGCTGCAGCGATGTGCGCACTCAGTGTGGTTTTACCTTCGTTTTCAGTCAGGCTGGTCACCAGGTAATCTCTTACTGAAAGATGTTGGTGTTGATGGTCGAGAATTTTCGCAGCAAGAAACATGAACGATTCATCATTAATTACGCCAGAGGTATCATCATGTGGAGCGAACGTTTTGCGAATGGCGTCTGGATGGATGACTGGAACGGATCCGATACTGTATGAGTCTGCCAGAGTGGCGAGTTCTGTTTCAGATTTAACTCTGGAATCCATACGATCCAAAACGACAACTAGCACGAGCGATAGCCCGAATCCAACGATAATACCCAGCAGCGTATCCCTTCTAGGTCGGGGAGATGTCGGGTTGGTCGGCACTTCAGCAGCTTGCGCGATTTGTAGTCCACCGAGTGAATTAATTTGAGTTGCGAGGAAATCGGCTGAATCGAAGATACCGTATTGCTCTAACGTCGCTTGCAATCGGGCGATTTCGGTCAAACCGGCCTCTTCACGTTGAACAATAAAGACCTGAGCGACG
>JAJRZP010000086.1 GCA_024275195.1 Chloroflexota bacterium
CCTCCAGAGATGTCATCTGAGAGCCCGGCCCGGGTGAATATCCGGTCTACAACTCCGATTCGCGCTTTCACCGCCGGTATGAAGCTGCCAACCTGTGCCATCAGCACAAGGACGGCCGCTTGCCGGATATATGTGGACTTACCGGACATATTCGGGCCTGTGATGATCATCACCTGACGGTCAGAGTTAGATAAATCCAGGTCATTCGGTACGAATCGACCGGGACCGAGTGCCGATTCAACAACCGGATGTCGCCCGCCTTCAATCTCGAGAACAGTGGAACTATCGACCAACGGGCGTATCCAGTCGTTCTCGACAGCCGCCTGTGACATCGATACCAGCGCATCGAGAACGCCGAGTGACTTCGCCGTTTCCATGATTCGATCACCTTGCACGGTCACTTCGGCACACACTCGCCTGAATATCTCTCGCTCAAGCTCGCTGATTCGATCACGGGCATTCAGTATCTTCGACTCGAGATCTTTCAACTCTGGCGTTATAAACCGTTCACCGTTTACTAGCGTTTGGCGACGCTCGAAGCTATCCGGCACTAAATGAGCGTTACTTTTGCTGATTTCGAGGTAGTAACCGAATACGCGGTTATAGCCGATTTTAAGGCTCTTGATTCCGGTCGTTTCGCGATAGCCCGCTTCGAGAGCCGCAATGCTGGAACGCGCATCACCCGACAGCGAGCGGACCTCGTCTAATTCTTTGTTAAATCCCTCTCTAATTGCCGATCCCTCGCCGACGGTGACGGACGGCTCATCCGGGATTGCAGCACCAAGCAGATCCACGGCATCGGTCGAGGAGTGGATCCTACCGATCACAACCCCGCCAGCGATCACGTTGTCGGGAAGGACTTCAAGTAGTTCGGGAATTACGACCAGTCCGGCGCGGAGTGAAGCGAGGTCACGAGGGGTTGCCGTGTTTGTTCGCACGCGATTGGTGAGTCGTCCCAGATCGGAAACTTTGCCAAGTAAATATTGAATACGCGAGCGCACGCTCTGGTCACCAAAGAAGCAACTCACGACCTCCTGACGATGCTGAACCTCGTTCGGGTTGATGAGTGGTCGCGACAGCCATGCTCTGAGCGATCTCGCACCCATCGCTGTTTTCGTGAAGTTCAGCGAACGAAACAGGGTCGGTGCATTGGCTTTGCCCATCGAAGAACTAAACACCTCGAGATCACGCAGTGCCTTCTGATCGAGCTTCATGTAGGAGTTAGTCGACTCAGTACGCAGCGATGTCAACTGAGGGATCGCACCGAACTGCGTCTCTGCCACAAAATCGAGAACGGATGCGGCTGCGACAACTGCCAACGGCAAGTTCTCGCAGCCGAACGCTTCGAGAGTATTTGCTTTGAAGTGGTTCTTCAGCCGAGCGCTGGAAAGATCGGAATCAAGCCGTGATTCATCGAGCGTCCGAATTGCCATCCCTGAATCTTGATCCGAACTCACCAGTTCGAGTGAATTTCGGTCGGCGATAAGCTCTACAGGAGAGAGGCGGTACAACTCGTCACGGAGTTCGACCGCAGGCATTTCAGTGGTTACGAACTCGCTGGTTGAGATGTCGACATAAGCGAGCCCTGCGCGCGCTCCATCACTCACTGCCGCAGCCAGATAGTTGTTGGTCGATTGATTGAGCAGTGCTGGCTCGATTACAGTGCCGGGGGTCACGACTCGAACAACGGCCCGTTCGACCAGACCACGGGATTTCGCCGGATCACTCGTCTGTTCGGCAATGGCGATTTTCAGTCCTGCCGCGACCAGAGTACCGAGATGATTATTGAGCGCATGATACGGAACCCCGGCAAGGGGGGCTTTACTGCCCGCTCCAGATTCTCGTGAGGTCAGCGCGATTCCCAGAACTTTTGAGAGAGTGTGGGCATCGTCATCGAATGCCTCGTAGAAATCACCCATTCTGATGAGCAGTAATGAGTCGGGGTACTTTGCCTTGAATTCCAGATACTGGCGACGGCCCGGCGAAAGCTTCTTCCCAGTTGATCTCTTTTTATTTCCGGTGGATTTTGACGCGCCTTTCGACCCGTCTTTGAGGGATCGGATCGTTGAATCAGAGGTTGCAGACATCGTGCCCCGATTCTAACGTGAATCAGGGGCACTTACTGAACTGTTCGCCGCCTACCGGTATCGAATAACCGCTGAATCGGCAGCAGCCCAACGAAGTTCGCTGTATGAACTCCCGCTGGGCAGTTCGAACACCAACATGCCTACGACCTGTTCGCCAGAATTTAGCTTGACAGAACCCCACATTGGCACGAAGCCAGGGACACTGTACTTGGGAGCGTTTTCGGCCGTATATGCTCGAGATATGGTGTCGATCGGTTTGTAGCTGGTCCTGTTTCCATCGAGAAGTGTGGCTGCCGCTTCATCAATCACCAGATTTACAGTGCCGGACGTCTGGTTGATCAGGGTGATTTTTATGTAGACCAATTCGTTGTTGTCTTCATCATCCGGTTTCATCGCCCAGTTATAGACCGTGCCATTCAGGTCAGCACCCGTATAGGTGATGTACAACTGTTGCTTCGGCTCCTCGGCTCGTATCCAGAGTGTTCGGCCAGCGACATAGAGCGGATCGCCACCTTCGCTCTTGAACACGGTCATCAGGCTGACGAGAACGACAGCCAGGACGACAGAAAACGCCGTGATGCCCATTAGCACCACGGGCTTGTTCTCTTTGGGTGTGCTTACCTGTCGGCGGGCGAGGACCGCACCACCGGCATCGATGTCCATGTATTCAGAGCCGGGGTCGCCCCGGAATCCTGATGTGGGCATGAATTCGAGCCGAACCCGCACAATGTCGTTTGCCATCTGCTCGGCGGAGAGGATTTCCCATTTCAGTTCGGCATCACGTAAATGTGGGCCATACTCATATTTATTTGCTGCTGCGTACTTGAGCGCCGCATCGACCTGAGCCGGGAATTTATCGGCCGCTTCATCACCGAATGCGAACACCGCTGATCTGGCTACCTGCTCTGTTGATTCCGCTGTCGCGGAGTCTGCCGTTGAGTCAGATTCTTCAACTGCGTCATTTTCGGTTCGATTCTCTTCAGTCATCCGTTGCTCCACTGCCCGAGACTATCCGGGGCCGACAAGCGAGAGTACATGATGTGCATAAGCCATTGCACATATTTTTTTGCTTGAAAAACTAATTATCGCCAAATCTTGATGAATCGGCGAATCCAAATTACTCACTCAATAGAAAACTAATCCGGGGCAGACGGAAAAGATGCCAACTGCCCGAGGACATCTTCCAGTGATTGGAGTACGTCATCAACATCGGTTTCGGTTGTCTCTCGTCCGAAAGATATCCGCACACTGCCCACTGCCTGTTCCCGCGCAATCCCCATTGCCAGCAGCACGTGAGAAGGCTCCAGCGACGCCGAGCTGCAAGCACTTCCGCTGGACGCGGCTATCCCCTTAAAGTCCAGTCCGATGAGAATCGGCTCGCCTTCGACACCCGAGAAAGAGAAATTCATAATCTCCGGCACTCTTGATGAGCGCGTGCCGTTAAACGACGAGCCGGGGATTCTCTCGGCGATGCCTTCAATCAATCGAGTCGATAAATCACTCATTCTCAGGCGCGAGGAAGCGCGTTCTGCCTCTGCCAGTGCCAGTGCCTCACCCATGCCAACAATACTCGCTACGTTCTCGGTTCCTGATCTTCTCTGCTGCTCCTGCCCTCCACCAGCGATCAATGGCTCGAGTTCGACACCACGGCGGACATAGAGAACCCCTACTCCCTTCGGGGCATATATCTTGTGGGCTGAGAGGCTCAGTAGATCGACTCCCAGCGTATCGACATCAAGTGAGAGCTTGCCTGCCCCTTGCACCGCATCTGTGTGAATTAGGATGTTTATCCCGAATCGCTCTGCCGCAGTATGAATTTTCTGGACGATCGCCGCTACATCTTGAATTGTCCCTGTTTCATTGTTGACGAGCATCACGCTGGCAAGGAAGGTATCGGGTCGTACGGCGTCGGCGATATCATCGGGATCAACCTGACCGTGGCTGTCGACACCGACATACGTAGCTTCGTATCCCAGTTTCTCGAGCTGCTCGATCGGGTGGAGGACAGCATGATGCTCAACGGCAGTCGTAATTATGTGGCCGCTCCTCGACGCTCGGAGCATGGCTGAACCTTTGATGGCGAGGTTGTTCGACTCGGAACCGCCACCGGTAAAAACGATCTCTTTTGGACGCGAGCCGAGCACAGATGCAATCTGCTCCCTGGCTTCGTCAATGCCAAATCTTGCTTCTCCCGCAAGCGAGTACAGTGACGAAGGGTTGCCGAACTTTTCTGAAAAGTACGGCAACATTTTCTCAAGAACCTCGGTCCGCACAGGCGTGGTGGCCGCGTAATCAAGGTAGTTAATTCGGTCGTCTCTTGATGTCATATTTCAAAGTGCTTACTGGTACTCCAGCAAGGGTAACGAATCCGTGTAGCCGTGGCGGTCTTACTTGGATAATATATTTTGGTTTGGAATCCGCGTGAGCAGATGTGCCGTATCTATGTGCCGTGAGCCCCACGGCGCATTTAATTTTGGCAGAATAGTTCCGTTGTGGCGCATTTGGCCGCTAAACAGCTGAAATCTGGAGTGAGTAGTTGATCAAGATTGAGCACATGTCGAAAAGTTACGGACCGTATCCGGCCGTGATCGACATTTCGTTCGAAGTGCTCAAAGGTGAGATCGTCGGATTCCTTGGACCGAACGGCGCTGGCAA
>JAJRZP010000087.1 GCA_024275195.1 Chloroflexota bacterium
CCTCGGTAGAATGACCCCAAACCAGTTCTACATCAAATCGCTGCACACCCGCGGCGGCCTGATAAACAGTGGCACGATTCCACTTATAAAACCGGGAACACTGTTCAGACAACCGGAACCACCTCAAAAACCACGCAAGCAGCAACACCCGATCACCTCCCACCCAACCAAATTACGCCGCACATAAACACTGAACCCGCGACAACAATCGATCGTCGTACTCACTTGCAACTCAGCTTCTTCCTCGGCTTACGGCAGTTTTATTTCATATACTTGATCGCTGTTTGAACCCCTATTTTTATGCCGCTATACGGTAGTTTAGATTCCCACCGATATGACCCAATCTCCCTCAATCATCTACACGTGGACCGACGAGGCCCCTGCACTTGCCACACACGCGTTTCTGCCCGCTATCCGCGCATTCGTGGCGACCGCGGAAGTAGAGGTTGAGACGCGCGACATATCACTCGCCGCACGGGTGCTGGCTCAGTTTCCAGAGATACTGGGCGACCGGGCTGTAGATGACGACCTTACCGAGTTAGGACGATTGGTCGAACTGCCTGAAGCGAACATAATCAAGCTTCCGAACATAAGTGCATCAACACCGCAGATGAAGGCATGCATCGCCGAGCTTCAATCTCACGGCTACCCGCTTCCTGACTATCCGGATGATCCGGGTACCGACGCCGAGCGGGACGCAAGGGCACGATATGGCAAGGCGATGGGTAGTGCAGTGAACCCCGTGCTTCGGCAGGGCAATTCCGACCGACGCGCACCCAGGGCGGTAAAAGAATTTGCACAGGCGAATCCACCACGCATGAGCCCATGGGCAGACGATTCAAAGACACATGTCTCGACAATGTCCGAGGGCGATTTCTTCCACAACGAAAAATCGATCACGATGACGACCGACACAGTCGCAAAAATCGAGCATGTCGCCAGAAACGGTGAAGTCACTTTGTTGATGGATTCCCTCCCGTTGCTGAACGGCGAGATACTTGACGCGACATTCATGAGCAAGAAAGCCCTGCTGAGCTTCTTCGACGAACAGGTTAAAGATGCGAAGAGGCAGGAAGTGCTGTACTCACTGCATCTGAAAGCCACGATGATGAAGGTTTCAGATCCGATTATTTTCGGGCACGGCGTCCGGACTTACTTCTCGAATCTGTTCAGCAATCATGAGCCCGAGATCAACGAGTTGGGCGCTAATCCGAACAACGGACTTGGCGATGTGCTGAACAAGCTCTCGGGGTTGTTGCAGGATCCCGAAGGTTCGATTGCCGCTGACATCGAGAAAGACTTCGCAAACGGTCCCGGAATTGCGATGGTCGACTCTGGCAAGGGCATCACGAATTTGCACGTACCAAGCGATGTGATTATCGACGCGTCTATGCCACCGATGATTCGAGATTCAGGCCGTATGTGGAATGCCGAAGGTGAACTACAGGATGTAAAAGCAGTAATACCAGATTCAACATACGCAGGAATTTACGCTGAAATAGTCAAGGATTGCCAGGCAAACGGTCAGCTCGACCCGTCGAGTATGGGCAGCGTGCCCAACGTCGGGCTGATGGCTCAGAAGGCCGAAGAATACGGTTCACACGATAAAACCTTCGAAGTGATCAGTGATGGCCTGATCAGGATCATCGATGGCGATGGGAACACGCTTCTGGAGCATCATGTCGAGCAAGGCGACATCTGGCGAGCGTGCCAGACCAAAGATGTAGCGATTGCAGACTGGGTGAAGCTGGCGATTCGTCGGGCACGCGCAACGGGTTCACCGGCTGTATTCTGGTTGGATAGCAGTCGGGCTCACGATGCCGAGGTTATCCGGAAAGTTGAGCAGTATCTTGAAGCCGAGGACACGGCAGGTCTTGACATTCGGATACTTCCGCCTGAAGAGGCGATAAAGGTCTCATTGGCGCGTATTCGCCATGGCGAGGATACGATCTCTGTGACCGGAAACGTTCTTCGGGATTACCTGACAGACCTGTTCCCGATTCTCGAGATCGGCACCAGCGCGAGAATGCTTTCAATAGTGCCCCTGTTGAACGGTGGCGGACTTTTCGAAACGGGAGCCGGTGGATCGGCTCCCAAGCATGTACAGCAGTTCGAAGAAGAAGGGCATCTACGCTGGGACTCGCTGGGTGAGTACATGGCTCTTGCCGCGTCGTTGCAGCACTTGAGCGAACAGTTTGACAATGCCGGAGCACGATTACTTGGTGATGCACTGGATGCCGCTACCGGGCAGTATCTCAAGAACGGTCGTCTACCTTCCCGGAAGGTTAACGAACTGGATAATCGAGGTAGCACTTTCTACCTGACTCTCTACTGGGCGCAGGCTCTGGCGGCACAGACTACTGATTCCGAGCTTGCCCGACGATTTGCGGCGGTAGCTTCGGCTCTTGAGGAGAATGAAAGCAAGATCGTCGCAGAGTTAATCGACTCGCAGGGCGTCGCTCAGGATCTGGGTGGCTACTACAAGGCGGATGATGATCTGTTGCACGCGGCGATGTGTCCAAGCGATACATTGAACCGGATTATCGCCGCGGTTTAAACCGGTTCAGCATTAGAAAGCTTGCGTGCTGTTGCCCGAATATGGGTCACAATCGCTTCAGTCGATTTATGTCGGCCTAGATTCAAGATGTCGTCCATCGGATAGCATCTCGCGCGCTCATATCTGAGTGATATATGCCGAAGCGCACAGGCACTATTCGCCTTTGGTGCGATCACGGCACAACCTCTGTCGTTCATACATGGTTGGATGGAGGCTGGGACAACTATGGGCAAATATATTGTGATTTACCACGCTACGCCTGAGGCTGTCGCGAGTACGCAGGATATGAATCCAGAGCAGATGCAAGAAGGCATGAAGGCGTGGTTCGATTGGGCCGAAACTTGCGGGGATGGATTGATTGATCTGGGCTCACCACTTATGGGTGGTGTCACGTTATCTCCAACGGGAAGTTCACCAAGAGACCGGCAGGTCACCGGTTACTCAATTCTCGATGCAGACAATATGGCAGCGGCGGAGGCGATGCTCAAGGGGCACCCACATCTGGCATGGGCGGCCGGTTGCGAGATTGAGGTTCATGAATCGGTGCCATTGCCGGAAATGTAAGAACTCAGCCGCGCTTTTAGGCTTGTTCGCAATTCAAAAAATGTCTATGGGTGAGGAATCACGGCGAGTTCTTAATTGATAAAGGGACCGAGCATGACACTCGGTCCCTTTGCTAAGCGTCAGAATTATCGACTACTTCTTCGTATCGGCGAAGGCTTCGCCGATCGCTTCGAGAGCTGCCTTGAAGGCGACTGCTGCATCCATGTCAACATGCTGTTTGACCTGAGAACCGAGTTTGCAGGCTTCCCAAACCCTGGTGTGAAGCTCGGGATGTGCAGCAAGGTGTTCAGGCTTGAAGTAGTCGGTCCAGATGATCAGGATGTCGTTCTTGGCCTTGGTTGCGTGCTCTTCTTTAATAGCGACGTAACGGGCGAACGAGTTGTGGTCTTCGACGCTCGACGGCGCGCCCATGCCCTGAATCAACTCGGTCATTCGGATCACAGTCTGGGCCGCTTGAATAGCATCACGTGGGTCGTAGATTCCGCAAGGGATGTCACAATGAGCATCGGCGATTCCGACGGGGAGTACCCGGTCGGCAATTCGTGAAATTGTTCGGAACATGAGTTTTCTCCTCGAAATATGCACTTGAAAGTGCACAACTCTGGCGGAAAATGCAGGCTGCGACTAGGCATGCCAAGTTTTCCACTGTCGATTGACCCGACAAATCTAACACGTAGAAACGCGATTCTCAGTTGAATTTGATTATTAACTCACTAATTGAACTAATGTCAGTGCAGATCATCAAGGTAAGAGGTCGCAGCATGGAGCCTGCGATTGCTGACGGCACATGGGTGATTTCATGGAGAGCCGCTTACCGACGCAACATGCCGCAGAGATTCCATGTTGTGCGATTAGAGGATCCACGAATGGCCGGGCATTGGATCTTGAAACGTATCGTGGGATTGCCGGGTGAGGAAGTTGAATTGCGAGGGGGTGGGCTGTTCGTGAATGGCTCGCCGGTCGAGGATTCGTTCTCGTACTGCCCTGATACCATCACTGGCAATCATCGGTGGTGGCCGAGTGACAACGAGTTCGTTGTGCTTGGCGACAATCGGGCCGCTTCGACAGATAGCCGTGACTTCGGAGTAGTGAAGCTCGCTAGTTTTCGAGGGCGTGTCAGGGAATAGGTGGCGTCATGGCGAAGAACCCAACCGGATGATCGGCACTGCCTAATCCGTCACTTTATCGTTTCGGGATGATCTGTACAGAACGCCAGCGAACCCGGTGACATTTGCAATCCACATGTCACCGGGTTCTCTATCAGCGTACTCGTCGCACTATCTCGGCATCGTTGAAGAATCTGATGCCGTACGGCCAGTTCAGAGTTAATCTGAGCCCATTCGAATGGCACCGAACTTGGCTTGATCTTCCTTCTGTCCAAAGAGCAAAACGTAGATCAAGGCAGCAGATATTCCACCAATGATCGGACCTACCCAGTAGACCCATTGGTCGGCCCACTCACCATAGATCAGGGCAGGGCCGAAGCTCCGCGCAGGGTTCATCGATGCGCCCGTGAGCGGGACAGCTATGAGATGGTCGACAAACACGACCAGTCCGATTGCCAGCGGAGCCCACGCGGCATTTCCTCGCCTGTCGATCGCTGTCGCGAAGATGGTGAAGACGAGGAAGAACGTCAGGATGACCTCGATTACCAGACCGTTGCCAATCGAAACGTTCAGACCGTGAACACCGAGATTGTCGATACCCCAGACAAACTGGTTGATAACAAACACAGCAAGTACGGCACCAACCAGTTGACCAACGATGTAGCTCAGCCCGCGGATGACACCGATGTTGCCTGAAACGATCACCGCGATGGTCACGGCCGGATTCAGGTGCGCACCCGTGATCCGTCCGATCACAACGATCCCGAGGAAGAATCCCAGACCGTGCCCAAGCGCAATGACAACCAGCCCGGCGGTGTCGAATGGCTCCATTATCGAAAGTCCTGCTCCGATAGCGGCTCCTACGGCCCCCACACCCATAAATACGAATGTGAAAGTTGCGATGAGCTCTGCCATCAGCCCCCGAAGGTTGTTGCCAGAAATTAGTTCACTCATTGGTTACCCCTTCTGTTTACAGGAGATGATCCCTGATGCTGAAAATGGTGTTTAGAAGAGATCGTATATCCGAGAATTCAGCTATAGGCGCAAACCGGTATGTGCGCAATTTTACTTAATAAGACACTTTGAGCCAGACCAGAAAAGAATAGACGAATGGCCGGGTGAGGGCGGCAACGGGCGATACTATCCCTTTGAGATGATCTCTGCTGCTTCGATCGCGCTATAAGTGATGATCAGATCAGCACCTGCACGTTTGATTGAACCCAGAACCTCCAGCATCGCACGTTCCCGATCAATCCAACCTGCTTGACCGGCTGCTGCCAGCATCGAATACTCGCCACTGACATTGTAGGCAGCGAGTGGTGTGTCATATCGCATCGATGCCTCCTTAATTACGTCGAGATATGCAAGAGCGGGTTTAACCATGATGATATCGGCACCCTCGTCGATGTCGGCTTCAATTTCTCGCATCGCCTCACGACCCTGGCCGGGTGCCATCTGGTAGGCACGCCGATCACCAAACTGAGGTGCTGAATCGACGGCGGTTCGGAACGGGCCATAGAAAGCGGACGCGTACTTTGCCGAGTAGCCCATGATCGGGATATCGGGAAAACCATTGTCGTTCAGTCCACTGCGAATGGCTGACACCTGTCCGTCCATCATTGCCGATGGTGCGACCATATCGGCACCCGCCTCTGCGTGTGAAATTGCGGTCTCGGCAAGAAGCGGTAGGGTGGCATCGTTGTCGACCTCGTCACCACTGATGATTCCGCAGTGTCCGTGATCGGTGTACTCACAGAGACAAACGTCGGTTATTACATACGTAGCAGGTGAGGATCTCTTGATCGCCGAAATCGCCTGTTGAACTGCTTCGTCAGGTGAACTCGATCTCGATCCAGTGGGATCCTTGACGTCCGGTATGCCAAAAAGCAGAACGGATTTCACGCCTGCCGCCATCGCTCGCTGGGCTTCTTCCGCTGCGATGTCAGCCGACATCTGATCGATACCCGGCATTGGCTCGATCGTAGTCCGAACTCCTGAACCATTTAAAACGAATATCGGATAGATGAACTCGGATGCAGAAAGTCGGTTCTCGTTGAGCATGTCGCGCAGCGTGGCGTTGCGACGCAACCTGCGGAGACGAGGATATTGATCGCTATTCATGAGCCTGTTGTCCCTGTTGAGCCGAGGCCGAGGCGTGAGCCACAATGGCTTTTACGATACCGGCAATCGACTGTTCTTCCGCCTGTATGTCGTTGTTCACTTTCAGCTCTTTTGCAGTTTCGGCTGTTATCGGTCCGATAATAACGGTCTGGCTGGAATTGATCAGATCCGGGCTGCCACCGAGCAGACCAACAAGATTGCGTACCGTGGATGAACTGGTGAACGTTGTGTAGTCAATTCCTTCTTCATAGGCTTCACGTGCGAGTTCACCGGTGTCGCCCGGCATCTTGGTCGAGTAGGCGACCACCTCGTCTACGTTGGATCCAAGCTCTCGTAGGCCGTTGGCGAGGGTCTCTCTTCCAATATCTGAACGTGGGAACAGAACGTTTTCGGGACTGATCTTCTTGCTCTTCAGCAACTCAACCATCGCACTCGCAAGATATTCATCTGGTATGGCATCGGCATTTATTCCGATTCCTGTCAGCGCGCGCGCAGTCGAGGGTCCGTTAACCCCGAACTTGAGATGAGATAGCGCACGGGAATCGATTCCGATCGCCTTCATTCGCTCTGCCACGCCACGCACTGCGTTCGAACTGGTGAGCATAATCCAATCGTAGTTCGAGATGTTTCTCAGTGCTGTATCGAGAGGTCCGGGATCAAGTACCGGAACGATTTCGATAGTCGGGTATTCAAGCACTTCTGCCCCGAGAGCTTCGAGCTGTTTAACCAGGCTGCTTGCCTGCGAACGCGCGCGCGTAACCAGGACTCGCTTGCCAAAGAGCGGGCGCGTGTCGAACCACGCCATGGCATCACGCAAACCGGCAACATCACCGATGATTAGAGCAACCGGTGCCCCGATACCGGCCTGCACCCCGCGATCGACGATATCGCTGACCGGTCCCGAGACTACTCGCTGTCTGGGTGTTGTGCCCCATTGGACAAGCGCGGCCGGTCGATCACCCGGTACACCGCGGGAGGTGAGGGCATCGACGATATCGTTCATTCCCTTCCAGCCCATGACAAACACAAGCGTTCCCGAGAGACCGGCGAGGGCATCCCAGTTGATAGTCGAATCGGGTTTGTTGGGGTCTTCGCTGCCGGTGATGATTGTCAGCGAGGTCGACATGCCCCGCTGGGTAACCGGAATTCCGGCATAGGCAGGTGCGGCGATGACCGATGAGATACCGGGGACGACTTCCCACGGAACACCGGCAGCCGCAAGCTCAAGGGCCTCTTCCCCGCCCCGACCGAATACGAATGGATCGCCGCCTTTCAGACGACAGACGGTTTTGCCACTGAGTCCGAGATCAACGAGCAACTCGTTGATCTCGGACTGTGCCATTCGGTGCTCGTCTCGACCTTTTCCAGCATCGTACAGTTCGGCGTCATGTCGAACTTCTGCGAGAAGCTTCGGAGAGGCCAGGCGATCAAAGACGACGGCATCGGCATTTCGGAGACATTCGAGTCCTTTGACCGTGATCAGTCCGGGGTCGCCGGGTCCTGCGCCAACGAGAAATACCTTGCCGAGGGCACGGTTATTTTGAGTTCCCGCGCTGCTGTCCGTTACTGGCATCGGTTACTCCACAACTCCGGCTATTAGTTCCCGCACACCTTTTTCTACGAACAGTTCCCCTAATTCTCGACCGAGTTCAACTGCTTCGGCAGGATTGTCGACAAAATTCTCGCGGATCATATTGCTACCATCGGCTGTTGATGCGAATGCCGAGAACTCAAGCCGATCGCCCCTGATCTTCGCGTGGGCAGAGACCGAGGCCGAGCAACCACCACCGACCACTTCGAGAAAAGCCCGTTCGGCGGCTACTTCCAGAAACGTTTCGGGGTGATTCAGCTTCTCGGCAACACCTATCGTTGTTGTATCACCAGCTCTTGTTTCAAGAGCGAGTGCCCCCTGTCCAACGGCCGCAATAAATTTAGAACATGCCAGATGCTGCGAAATCCTGTGTTGTAGGCCGAGTCGATTAAGACCGGCGACTGCGAGAACGATGGCATCGGGTCCGTCTGGTTCATCCAGTTTTGCGAGCCGCGTCGGCACATTCCCGCGGAGTGTCTCAACTATCAGGTCAGGCCGCAGGCTTTTGACGAGTGCGACACGACGAGCACTGCCGGTCGCCACGCGTGAACCTGCTGGGATGTCTTCGAGAGTCTCGCCGTGTCGACTTACGAACGCGTCGCGTGGGTCTTCTCTGAAAGGCACGGCGGCCAGTGTGAATCTGGCAGGGAGTGACGCTGGCATGTCTTTGAGTGAGTGAACCGCCAGATCGACTCGTTTGTCGAGCAACGCGGCCTCCAACTCGCGGACGAAAACGCCGACTCCCAGTTCTGCAATGTTCTGACGCCTGTCTTTGTCGCCGGAGGTTTTGACAATGATGACTTCGAAATCTGTGCCGGGGTTGGCAGCCCGCAACTCATCAACAACCTGGTTGGTCTGAGTCAGCGCAAGCTCGCTCCCGCGAGTTCCGACCTTGATCTTCGAGACGTTGCTTTTATTGTCTGGGTTGCTCATCGGTTGATGATTGGAGGCGACGGACGAATCCCTAGACTCTGCTGGCCGAATCGTGAACTTCAAGCGCTTCAACCAGCATCGCCCGCGCCGCGTCTGAATCGCCAGTCTCGAAGATTTCAAGCATTTTGTCGGTGATCGAAGCTGCCCACTCGTTCGGGGTTACTTTCAGATCGCGTGTGCGCTGCTCAATTCGAACGTCGGCGAGTAGTGGACCCATATCTGCCCATCGAAGGCACTGGCAATTCTTTTCATCGCTCATACGCTCACGCAAGCGGCGTGCCAGCGCAGGGCTTGAGCCTGCAGTCGATATGGCCACGGTAACTTCGTTACGTTGGATTAGCGATGGAGCAATCCACGTACAGAGCGGCGTGACATCCATGACGTTCAGTAGAATATTGCGTTCGGATGCTTCTTTCGAGATCGCCTCGTTGGTGTCCATCGACGAGGTATCGGCAACGATCACGACCCATGCCCCGGCGAGATCGCCCGGCAGGTACTTGCGATTCACCCACTCGATTTCGCCAGACTCGGCCTTCGAACGGAGCAACGGCGAGATTTCATCGTCCGGACTGAACAGCCTTACATTGGCGCCACACTCAAGCAAGTAGTTGACTTTTCGTTGACCTTCGTGCGCATCGCCGCCAAAGACGATTCCGAGGCGTTCTTGTACGTCGAGGTAGATACCGTAGTAGCGCGGCAAAGTTTTCTCCGTTTCAGGCCAGAATTTTCTGGATATTCCCGTTCGTTGGTGTCAGGTGTTTGTATCGAATCAGTTGATCGGCAGCAACTTGTCGACGATGAACTCATCCTCGACGAAATAGCGCACACGCGTCTTCTTGTACTCTCGCAGACTGTAGACGAGCTGCCGTTCGTCCATACCGGTCGCCTCGGCAATTTCGTTGCCGAACCGTTCACATTCCTCGTCTGATGTGCCGTGTACCATCGTGAAGTGTGAGTACGGCCAGTCTTCGTATGTCGGCCGCTGGTAACAATGCGTAACAGCGGGATGCTGAGCCATGATCGTTCCGATTTCCTCGGATTGCTCTTCCGGGACTTTCCAGACGATCATGGCGTTCGATGAGAAGCCAGCGCGACGGTGATGAAGGACCGCACTGTAACGGCGCATCAATTTTTGTTCCACAAGCTCGGCGGCTCGTGCAAATAGTTGGTCGACAGTCATGCCGAGCTGCTCGGCATGACTGTCGAAGGGGCGTGGTATCGATGCCAGGTCTTCCTGCATCACCTTGACGTATTCGATGACGTCCGGCGTGATGTCTGGCGAAGTATCGCTTGTGACCCCCTGATCGTCGGGTCGGTATCCCTTCGTAGCGCTGGACTTTCCTTTGACCATGTCGAAGTTCACGCCGATTTTAAAGAATTTGATTGTAGGGAGAAGGCGAGTCGATTCTGCTCCGGTCAACTTGCCAAGTTTCTCGACTTCGCCTTCGAGTGAGCGGTCGGGTGGAACCGCGATGGTGAACCAGAGATTGAAGAATCCATCGCGCTCATAGTTGTGGCTTATACCGGGGTGCCGATTCAGGAACCGGGCTGCCTGATCAAGCTTCTCTTCCGGAAAGCGCATGGCAACGAGCATCGACTGATATTTTAGTTTTCGGGTATCGAATATTGCGCCAATTTGCCGAACTACGTTTTTCTTGCGTAGAGCGTCGATTCTGTCGATAACATCTTGTTCCGACGTGCCTACTGTTTCGGCGATCGCCCGGTATGGCTCAGCAACCAGCGGGAATGCCGCTTGAATTGTATTCATGATCTTGCGATCTATTGAGTCAAACTCGTCGAAGGGCATGTTTCACTTCTGTTCTATGGCCCGGTGCACTCCCCGTTTTTCTCTGATCGGCGAGGAAGTTGATAGCAGTTAGTCTGAATACAAATTGTATCCCAGCGATTGACAAATCTGTACCCGATCGAATTGCTGATAGGTTGTTGCTAGAAACTTACGAATCAACCACCCGGCGAGATTTCATCGGTGAAGTCGAATCCGATCTGACCAAGACCGGGCACAATGCAACCGAAATAGATGGTGTGCTCACCCGTCGGCAACGGCTCGCCGGTGACGGTAATGACGATTTCTGTGTTCATTTTGAGCCCGAAAGTGTTGTCTTCGTTCACCTGGTCGAACGTGATAGTTTTGCCATCACTTTCGAACGATGTTTCGTTCATGGGGATTTCCTGTGAATCATCGAGCTTCAACGGAACAAGGCCATTGGCGTATCCAGAGCCGAGGGAATTTCGCAGCGTGAACTGCCAACCATCGAGCGTGTTGCGGAGGCTTCCCTTCAGGTACAGACGCCTCAGGATGAATGCAGGCACGATGGGCATTTAGATTTCCTGTAGAAACTCGTTGATGTGGAGCAACTAGCCTTCGCTGAGACCGGTGCGCTCAAGATAGAGAACCCGTTCAGCCGCTATCGCGTGATCAGGCACCCGGACAACGTTGCCAGATATTTTCGCATGGACGTAGATTTCCGCGACCCGTTCGACAAGCTCCGCTACTCGTAAAGCCTCGTGCAGAGTGTCGGCGACAGCGAACATGCCGTGATTTCGAATTATGGCGGCACGTCTATCGCCAAGTGCATCAACCGAGTTCCGGGCCAGATCAGCAGAACCGGGAAGTCCGTAGTCCGAGACTTCGATCTGGCCACCTATATAGACGATCATTTCGTCGATTATCGGCGGTATGGCTTCAGCTTTTACTGCCTGAACACTTGCGTAGACCGAATGAGTGTGAACGATGGCCGACACGTCGGGACGGCTATCGTAGACAGCAATGTGGAGGAGAGCTTCTGACGATGGCGTCAGGTCGGCATTTCCAGTTGCCTGCGAATCTCGATTTATCACCACCATTTGATTAGCGGTTATCCTGTCGTAGGAGATACCGGCCGGTGTTATGAGATAGAGCGGTTGTTCTTCTTTGGCAACGTTGAGCCTGATTGAGGCGTTGCCGCTCGAGCCAGAGACCATCCCGAGATGATCGAGCCGAAGCATTGTTTCGAGCAGTTGTTGGCGTTCGTGTTCCCAACTCATGAGACGTGTCCCGTCGATAGCAGTAGCTTTACTCCTGCGATTAGATATCCAGATTGCGGAGCATTCGTTCTTTGTGTCGCCACTCCGAGTACAGGTTTTCATAGATTGCAGATTGTGCGGGGGCGGGTTCGTATTTCGTTAGCTCGGCAGCCCGCGTGAGGGCCAGTTCTGCCAATGATGGGCCTCTACCAACACTCGCCGCTACCTGCGAGAGCGCTCCCAGCAATGTCGCGTCGCCACTCTCGGCGATCCCGATTTCACGATCGAGTACATTGGCGAGAATTGTCCGGAACGTCCTGGTTTTAGTCATCCCACCGCCCACTGAGATGCTGAGCGCAGGCCCGTTCATACTGCTCAGGCGGTCAACACTATGGCGAATCGCAAACGCGAAGCTATCCAGTGCTGATCGGGCAATATTGAACCGGTCGGGTTGGCCGTCCGTTGCGCCAACTGGGAAGAGAAAGCCACCGGTTCGCTGGATTTCGTTTGCGGTGTGAACCAGTGACGGGCCAAGAAATGCGACGACTTTGCTTTTGCCCGGCTTGATATTCCCCAGCGGTTCGTCGATGCCGTCCATAATATCTTGCATGTCGAGCGAGCCATAGAGGAGTGACAGCAACCAATGGTAGATGCTTCCGGTTTCGCCAGAATCGCTGTCGACCACCCACCTATTTCGGACTACGTGGCGACCCGTTGACATGGCGCGAGTATCGTCGAACACTGGCCGCTCGGTGACTAGCTGGCATGTTGTGCCTGAGCCCGAGACTATTCCGACAGCCCCGGGTAGATGCACTCCGAGACCAATGAGGCCCGATTGAACATTGGGGCCACAGGCGACAATGGGCGTATTCGGACGAAGTCCTATCGAGTTGGCGATCTTGCTCTTCAGATTGCCCACAACTGTTCCGGGGTGGCAGGTGGCGGGCAGTTGGATATCGCCGAGATTGAACGCGGGTGCAAGTGCGTTTGCCGGATCACCGCTGATGACGAGTCCCAGCCCAGCATCAACTGCGAGCGTCTCTTCCATAAGCAACTCACCGGTGAGTTCGAGGGTTATCCAGTCGGCGATGCTACAGAGTGTTCGGGTCCGATCGTAGATGTCAGGTTTGTGAGTTGCGAACCATTTAAGACGAGACCAACCGGTGCGGCTTCCCGGCCCATGACCGGTCAACTCCCATACATCGATCAGTGCGTTTGCATCGATATCAATGCCTTCGGCAACCGCACGCCTGTCATGGCTGGGGCCTGCGTAAATCGGTCTGCCCTCAAGGTTGAGCAGGACTATCCCTTGAGGTTGGGACGTGACACCGATACCAGATATGTCGCCCGGTGTTATGTCGGCGGCAGTGATCGCCGCCCGGATCGTTGAATAGACGAGCCTGAGCGTGATCTCTGGGTCGAATTCAAGCGCAGTGTCGGGAGCGCCTTCGGGTCTGAAGAATTCGATTTGAGACCTGATCGAGGAAAGTGGTCTGCCAGTTGCATCACCGATGGCGACATTCAAATGGCTGATTCCGAAGTCGATAGCCAGATAGAGCGAAGGGTGCAATGCGGATGTCATTCTGGTTGCCTGCTTCCAGACGACACAACGGACGACTGGATACCTGTCCCGATGTCGTTGGCGATGTATTCGGCAGCAAGATTTCCGCTTCTCACCGCGGATTCCATGGTCGAAGGCCATCCTGTGTCGGTCCAGTCTCCAGCGAGGTAGAACCCCGGGATGGGCGTGCGCTGTGGAAGTCGAGTCCGCCGCGAGCCCGGCACCACTCGAAACGTCGCTTCGAGCATCTTGACGATCGTGAATTTGTTAACTCTGGCTTTTTTTGCGAGTGGAAACGATTTCTCCATCTCGGCGGTGAAGATTTCACGCAACTCTTGCTTTGATCGGTCCTGCCATTTCCACGCACCACTGAGGGAGATCACGATGTGCTGACCGAGTTCTGTTCTGGATTTCAGTGCGGTGTCGTTAAACACCCACTGAAGAGGGGAATCGAGAACCGCAACGAAGTTTTCAGTTAGTACCGGACGGTCGTACCAGATATGAACAGCCACGATTGGGGCTGTTTTGACAGATTCAGCAGGGGTGAAGAAATCGTCTCGTCCGACGGTTCCACCGGGGATCAATGGAGTCATGGCGGCAGCCGGAAGTGCCGAAACAACGGCTTCACCATCGATCATGTCGTTGTTGGCGGTGCGAACACCGACGATCCTGCCGTTCTCTACCTTCAGCGATGTCACATTGACGCCTGTCCTGACTTCACCACCATGTGACTCGATGAATTGACGGGCATTGTCGCCGACCAGTTTCGAAAGGCCTGTGAGCGGGATACCCAGTGCTGGATTTCGGGCGGAACCCAGAAAGGCGATTTTGAATAGCTCGATACCGGTGTATGCGCTGACCGCAGTGGTGTCGTCATTGAGCGACGGGAGAATGATCAAATTCCAGAAATTCTTAATGGTTTCGTTGTCTTGGCCATGAGCCCTCAACCAGTCATCAAGGTTGACCATATCCAGGGTCGAGTTCGCTGACAGGCGCGTTAGTTTGATGCTTGCCATTCCCCGGAGAATCCTGAGTTTCCCCATGATTCCAACGTGCCGATAGCCCAGAAGGACCGACAGGTTGGCAAGCGGGCCGGGAAGTTTCTTTGCTCTGAGCCAACTGGTTTCTCTCCCCTTGAGTACAGGGAATTCGATTCGTGATTCGAGCCGGATCTGATCGGAAGCACCAATATCGCCGATATACCGCTGAAACTGGTCGCAGGCGCCAATGAAGATATGCTGGCCGTTGTCGATTTCTGAATCGATGTCGCTGTCGGTGAATGAGTAGGCGCGACCGCCGAGGAATGGTCGTTTCTCCAGAACGATAGGCTTGATGCCATGTTGGATCAGCCGTACTGCCGTCGCGAGCCCGGCGATACCACCGCCAATGACGATTACGGTTCGTGTTGGCATGGGCTAAACGAACCTGACTCCACGGCTGCGAAGCCAGATTACAGAGAGCAGTTTGAGTTTCTGAAATCTGGTCAGGCTCGCACGCTGGTTGAGTGTGTCGTAGTTGTTCTTTTCTATTCGATCAAGCAGGTATTCGTAGACTTGCGTCATCGTCTCCGGGCACTGGCGCGACTGCCTGTCGAGCAACGGGAACAGCCGTACACCTGACTCCAGATATTTTCTGGCTCTGTCGACCTGAAATTTCATGAATCGTATGTACTCGGGCGTGACCCGCTTTTGACGGAGATCGTCAACCGACACGCCGTACTCATCGAGTTCTTGGGCCGGAAGATAAACCCTGCCAATTTCCAGATCCTCTGTGATGTCGCGGAGGATGTTCGTGAGTTGAAGGGCGATACCGAGATCGATCGCGTATTCGACAGCGCGCTCATCCTCGTAGCCGAACACTTCAATGAGCGCCAGCCCGGTCGCACTCGCAACACGCTTGCAGTATTCGGCAAGTTGATCCCATGTCTCGTAGGTCGTGCCGTTGAGATCCATCCGGCAGCCTTCAACGACATCGATGAGATGCTGTCGATCGATGGGGTACTTGTGGAGAGTGTCGTTAAGAGCGACCCACATCCCGGCAGGAGCATCGGTTATCGTGAGCCGGTCACCGTTGTCGGAGAAATCTCCTGCATATGCCGAGATCAGATGCGCCTGCAGCGAGTCGAGAGCCTCTCCTGTGCGTTCCCCATATGCGCCATCGTCTACTATGTCATCCGCCAAACGACAGAACGTGTAGCCAGCGTAGACCGCGTTGCGCTTTTCTATCGGTAACGTGATGAAGGCGTAGTAGAAATTTGACGATGCGGCTTTGGTTGCTGCCGCCACCGCTTCGTAGGCATCTGCGATCTCTCTTGACGTTGGGGCTTCAGTTGCCTTAGGCATCGGTTCAGCCGTCACTATCAAAGGTTCTTGCCGCGGATTTGAACGCACTCCGAGGAATCAGGTTGATTCCGAGTCTTGATCGAATCCAGGTCGATACGAATATGCGGAATTTGGCAGGTTTTGAGATTACTGGCCGTTTGTCTAAGACGGTGTAGTTCTGACGTTCGATCGCTCGCAGGATTTCGAGCCCGCCCCGCACGAAAAGGGCGAAATCGGTTTTCAAAGAGCTTTCCAGGTGGTTTCCGAGCGAGTAGCCATCGACAAAGAGCTGACGCGCCCGGTCGACCTCGTATCGCATCAGATTTTCGAAATTTCTATCGTGCTTTCTTGCCAGAATTTGCTCTTCCGAGATGCCGAACTTCTCGAGGTCTTCAAGTGGAATATAGATACGACCGATATCGAGATCACGACTAACATCCTGCCAGAAGTTCGCTAGCTGTAAACCCGTGCATGTGCTGTTTGCCAGTTCGTGTAGCTCGGGATCCCTGATACGACTCAAGAAGAGAACGAGGTGGCCAACGGGATTGGCTGAGTACATGCAGTATTCGAGAACATCTTCGTAGGTCCGGTGGCGAGTAATCGCCTGATCGCGACGATTTGCTTCTATGAGACGCTTGAAAGGCTCGGCCGGGATATCGAACGTACCGATCGTCTCGGCAAGCGCGACAAAGTATGGGTGGGTTGGCCCGTTTTGTTCGGGATCAAGGTAGCAGGAATCGAGTTGCCGTTCCCACAGATCAAGCAGTGCGAGGCTGTCGCCTGAGGATTCATCGCCGAGGTCGTCAACGCCGCGTGAAAACGCATAGATAGAGAAAAAGTGCCTGCGGAGGTGCTTCGGCAGCAGACGTGAGCCGACGTTGAAATTTTCGTAGTGGGTCCTGGCGAGATTTTCACATGCGGCAAACGCGGCATCGAGGTATTCGGGCGAGCCTGCATCAACTTCCATGCTCGGGGCCGGAAGCTCAACAGCCGTTGTAGCTGACTGAGTCATAGGCGTTGTTCTGGCATCTGCCGATGCCGACTCGAAGCCTGTGGGTTAAAGACCCATGACCTGAACGGCGACTTTGCGTGGCTTCGGCTCGTCGAGTTCGACCAGGAAAACGCGCTGAAACTCGCCAAGGAGCGGGTTGCCATCAATTACCGGAACGATTTCAGACGTGCCGAGAATCATGTGCTGGCAGTGGGCATGGCCGTTCGGGCATTCATTGGGTCGCATGCTTACAGTTCGTAGTTCGAAATCGTTGTGGCCGTAGTAAGCGTCTTTCGGAGCACTGCGTTCGAGGAAGTGCTCCATGTCCTGAAGAAGGAGAGGTTCGTTCTCGTTGATCATCACAGAGAAGGTCGTGTGGGTGCTAAAAATTGACACCTGGCCATTTTTGACACCCGACTCGGAAACGAGTTGTCGTACGGTGTCGGTGAAATCGATCAACTCTGGGGCATCGGTCGATTCGACTTCGACGATCTTGCTAAATACCTTGTACTCGGTGCCCGTGGATAGCCCACCGGGTGAGGTGCCATTCAACACGCTAATTCGACCGGCTTCAACAGCCGACAACGCACGTGTCTTATCCGAATGCAAACTTATTTCCCCCTGAGGCAAGGACTTAGTGGGTTAGCTTCCGGGCAGCCCCACTGAGGATACGCGTTCCAAAACCGTCAATTTCCGAACTTTCTTACCCGGAAGTATGGCGGCTGTGGCCACGGTCACAAACATATTACTTCAACAAATACTCGCAAGCATCTGTCGATTCCATGGTGAAGCCCATGTTTGTCGACACACCACGCTAATTCACTCATCACAACGATAGCCAAACCAGTATAGCGATTCGCGCAACTCACCCGGCACGAATTTGGTCGCATTTGGGTTGGAGATTGTCATTTTGTTGTTCGTGTAGCCGACAGCTTGGCCATTCACGCAAACACCGCTAGGCCGAATTCGACGACCGTTCAGCCTCTGTAAGTGCCGAGTGAGCTTCTACAAATGCCCCCATGAATGTAGTCAGGGACGCACTGGCCCGGGTTGATGATCGTCCCAAACGCAACAGTGCAGGAAAGTCCTGAGGCTTGCTTGAAACATGCTTGATATAGGCCG
>JAJRZP010000088.1 GCA_024275195.1 Chloroflexota bacterium
ATCCGAGTCTGTATGACATCACGGTGGATACGAGTTCGGAGAACATTCCGATAGCTTCTATCAAAGTGGCGCGCTTCGTCCGGCAGGCCCTGACCCGTCAAACAGCCTGAGTCATTGATCTTCCTTGCAATATCGTTTGATTCTCACCCTCGTTAAGCGCATCCGGCGTTATAGTGATCAGTGTGCGATCAACTCATACTGAGGGAGTGCAAGTGGCTTAATGCTTACCAAATTGGCAAGAGAGATAATGTCCTCGCCGGTCATAACCATTGCGGCCGACAAGCCCGTCTCAGAGGCCGCAATGGTTATGCTGGAAAAGAACGTGGGCTCACTGGTGGTTGTTGACGAGAGCGGTCAGTTCATCGGACTTCTCTCAGAGTCGAAGTACCTGCCAGAAAAAACGATTCTGCCCTTCTTGCGTCAATCGGTCCTTCGAGTTCTCGGTAGCGAACTGGGTGACCCTGAGAACATTGAGGAAGTGATCAACGAAACTCGGAATACCCTCGTTGGAGATGCCATGCAGCAGGATGCCGAAACAGTGGCACCCGGTACGCATCTCGCGGAAGTAGCGAGACTGATGGTTGATGTGGGCTCACACCATCTGCCTGTACTTGAAGAGGGCAAGCCCGTTGGAATGATTTCTCGCCACGATCTTCTCACGTTGTTCGCAAAGGACAGCTAGCTCAGTCGAGAACGACTAGACGTCGGCCAGGACTAACCGACCCTCACGTATCTGGTCGGTGATGTCGCTCAGGTCCTTTGGGCTCTCGATGCTCGTCCACGCCATTTTCGACTGAAACGCCGATAGCCTGCCCTGTTTTGCCAGATCCTGGAACGTAGAGGTTTCGTGGTCGCCTATATCGGGCAGCATCGATTCAATCTGGCGATCAAACAGGTACACTCCGGCGTTGATCCAGAACGGCAGGCTGCCTTTTTCAATAAACCGAGTCACGACATTCTGAGTGTCCGATTCAACAACGCCGTACTGGCTCGGGTACGGAACAAGCATCATTGTTCCAAACGCCCCGGAACTGTCGTGTAACTCCCGTATGGGTTCGAGCGGTTGATTGGTGATCACGTCACCATTGGCAACCAGCACGGTTTTGGCGTCCTTAGGGACTAGAGACAGTCCCTGCTTGATGGCTCCACCGCGACCGAGTGGTGTCTTCTCCACTGAGTAGAGGGCATTGATCCCGTGATCTGAGCCATCGCCAAAGTATTCCTGGATTATGTTGCCCATGTAGCCGGTCAGGAACACCACATCGGTGACGCCCTGAGAGCGCATCCAGTCGATCTGGTAGGCGATTAACGGTTTGCCGTTTATCTCGACCATGGGCTTCGGCCTGCTGTCGGTCAACGGTCGGAGCCGTTCACCACGACCACCGGCGATACTCAACGCATAGAAACGATCAGACATTGATTACCCTCAGAAAGTAGTTCAGCCACACAGTAGCAGCAGGTTATCAGTCGCCCCGAGTCAGTTCGAGATTGAGTTCAATACGATTCATGCACGGTTCGCGCCGATCATCGGGTGATCGAGTCCACGATACGACCGAGCAAGCCCTGCATCGAACGACGATCTTCGATCTGCTCATAAGAATCGAACGCACCGCGCGATGGGTACGTGCCCGGTGACTGGACGATTACGAGGTCGAGGCTCGGGCATACCCATATGTGTTGATTCCCGGCACCACTTGCAGCGAACGAGTCACGTGGTAGGTCTGGCCAAACCTGCCCATGATCGTTGCACCAGAACCCCAGACCGTAGACGTGCCGTTCCTGAGGTTCGTTCGCGAGGATTTCACTCGAAACCTTCGTTGCATTTTCGATCCATTCCGAAGGGATTATCTGAGTACCGTTCCATCTGCCCTGATTCAGCCATAGCCAGCCCATGCGCGCCATGTCACGCGACGACATCTGGTACGAAGTCATGTAGCCGAACACGCCGAGTTTAGCTCCTGTGTGCATATCGAAGTTGCTGTATTTCCATGACCAGCTTCCATCGATCGGATTTCGTATTTTCCACTCTGTCAGGGTGCCGAATCCTGCGCCATGTTCCGGGTTTGATGTCTTGTACAGGTTGTAAGCCGACGCAATTGCATGCGTGAGGATGTTCATCCCGAATGTCTGGTAGTTGAAGACCTTTCCGGGTGCTTCATCGGGCTTCATATACCCGGAGGTGTTGCCGATCAGTTGCCTGAATGTAATTCCGTCGTTTTCAGGAAAAGCGTAACGACCCTCTTTGGGTCCCTGGCCGGATGCCACATCGAGCATCTCCGGGTAGTAATCGGCAACTCTGTCATTTTCTGACTTGATTACATTCTCCTGAACTGCGATGCCAAGTATCGAGGAGAATGTTGATTTCGAGGCTGATGCCTGATGCGCCCGGGCGATCGGGTCAGATTGAAAGTTCCACTCAGCGGCAATTTTACCGTGCCGAACTACCATGATTCGATACGGCTGGCCTGCCGCAAGTACCGTCTGGAACCTTCCAGCCTCGGCAAGCTTTTGGTGATCGAAGCCGAGTTCCTCGGGTTCAGCCACCTGCCAGTCTTTTCCCGGCCAAGTGCGCTCGTCCCCTGTGTTGAGAGACTCTCCCGCCCCGGCTGCTGCGTTCTTCACCTGATCGGCGTTGTCTATCAGTGATTCTCGGACGACTTTCGACATATCGTGGAGCCGCATTTTATTGGGCATCTCGAGTTGCAGACGGTTAGTGATATAGGCGACTGCGACATCGTCTTCGAGGCTCGCCCACCCGGTACAGGTAGCCATCCCTCCGTGCCCAACGGTGGAGTGGTTATCGGTGCTGGCGTACTGGTTTGGCGGTTCAGATGGCAGTCGAACGCCGAAGCCAAGCCGTGAATAGTTTCCGGTTGTAGCATCGCTCCCTTCCGCCTGCAGCGAAGTCACCTCGGCAACAACGTCCGCTGGGAGCCACGGGACACCGTTGGTCTTACCGTTTCCTGATATCGCCGAGTAGAACCGGGCTACATCCTGCGCGGTCGTAATCATCGAACCTGCGGGCATCATCAACTGCGAGAGTTCGACTGAGTTGACAGAATTCACGACGCCGTGGTCTACCCAATCATCGCTAGCGTCTATGGGTACGACTCGTCCCAACTCTGCCTGCTCGATTGTGAACGCTGTGTTTTTAAGTCCGAGCGGAAGCGTGACCTCACGTGCGAACGCTTCCTCGAATGGCAGACCTGAGATCCGAGAGGCGATTTCGCCGACGATCCAACCGAAAGTCCGAGAGTGGTATTGAACCGTGGAGCCGGGTACGGTCGTTGGAGTCATATCCTCGATGTGAGATATTACCCGCCCCCAATCACCGTAGTCGTTCACCGGGATGCTCTCTGAAGAGGCGAGACCGGCTGAGTGGGAGAGGACGTGCCCGATTGTTACACCTGATTTTCCACGTGTACCAAACTCAGGCCAGAATTCGGCAATCGGGGTCTCCCACTCGAAATGGCCGCGCGCTTTGTAACGCCACAGAACGGCTGCTGCGAGCGGCTTACCCATCGAGAACACTCTGAACAGAGGATGCGCATGAAGGGTGCCGCGAACGAGATCGACTACCTGAATCCCGTTCTTAAACACTGCAAGTGAGGCACTCGAATGAAGTCCCGTTAATATTTGACGATCAAATTCGTGCCTGATGACCCTCAGGGCGGAATCCGAAATCTGCTGTGTCATGAGGCGGCTCTATTTCTGGGTCGTGCCTACTAGGAGTTAATGGTGGAACAGGATAGTCCGCGTCGAATATATACCGCCATGCAATGGAGCTCAGTTTCATGTGGCTGTGCCATATCTTGTGAATCTGAGTTTTCGGGAGGGGCTCATGCCATCAGGCGAACCACCACCGCAGATCGTACCTGAGAATCTTGGAGATTATCTGGAGACACAGACGAAGGCCGTATTCCAGAGTGGGATGTCCTGGAAGGTTGTCGAGGCAAAATGGCCAACAACCCGTGAGGCGTTCCACGATTTTCAAATAGGGGCAGTTGCCGCTATG
>JAJRZP010000089.1 GCA_024275195.1 Chloroflexota bacterium
CAACTGCCACCGCAGATCCCGGCGTTACGATGGTCGTCGATCCAATCGGTAAACTCACTGACGCACCACCTTTGCATTCGATTCCAGAATGGTCACTTCAACTCCGTCTCCAGCAAACTCGCTGTCGACATAGACCTTTGTCAGGTCGATGCGTGGATAGCCACGCATCCCGAGCGCCCTTCCCGGCCTCAGACCGGGATCGCTGTTGCCTACAGCCGAATCGCCGACAAATACCTGGCCGCGATTCGTTGCACACGCCCGCAGCACCACGTTCCTGGGGCGCAGGGTCTGCCGTGAGATTCTCGAACGCTCACCGGGCGCTGCTACACGACGGGTGAACGACACAATTTTTGTTTCCATATGAATTCTTTCTTTGTTGTTCGTCTGGCTCCGGGCGTCCGAGGCGGACTTGGTCGCACCGCGCAGTCTCGTTTTAGCTCCGGGCGTCATCGAATGACTTGGTCGCACGGCGCAATCTCCCACCCTCTAACTCCCTCCCACTCTGGGAGGGAGGACCGTTAGCTCCGGGCGTCATCGAATGACTTGGTTGCGCTTATGACTCGGTCAACTGGCTAATATCTGTGACATAACGCCGCCGACCTCTTCCCGAGAGAAGGGATTGGAACTGGTTGCTGCTACGTGTACTCAACCACCACCAGGATCTCGGCACCGGTCAGATCAGTTGCTACACCTGATTCAGTGACCTGAAGTTCGATTACGTCGCCGTCACCAATCACGGTGTTCTGGTCTGGATCCAGCGGATATACGGCGTCAGCGGTGATCGCCGTACCGCCAGTTGCACTGGTAGTTTTGGCACTGGCGAGCAATGCTTCTGCCCGGGTCAGGTTTTGAATCTGGAACGTGTAGTAGTTGATGTCATCTGCGACAACTGTGGTGTCGGAAACGATCTGAATCTGATCGATGCTGCAATCGTACGGAGCTACGAAAATGTAGCGTTGAATCGTGCCATCCCAACCGGGCGAATAGACGATGCTGGTTTTCCTGAGCGCGCGCTCTGCAATTTCTGCTGTGGGGTCGGTAATGGTCTTGTTGTCGGACATGGTTTTTTGGGTCCTCGAATTGCTGGTGCTGCCATGACTGGCAACACAAAAAAGTGGTTCGTAGATCGTGATCTGGCGTTATGCTCCGGGCGTGCTATCGCACTTGGTCGCTCAGCGCAGCCACCCACCCTCTAACTCCCACTTTGGGAGGGAGTTAGAGGGTGGGTGGCTTGAATTCGACTAGACGACACCGGTTACGTTGTACTGCAACGCGGTATGGGTAGCCGAAGAACGGCTGCCGGTGCGTTCGCTCAGTGCAATACGCATGCTGACGACCATCACGTTCTGCCGTTTCTGAATGTCTCGTTCTGTCTCGATCGAAAGCTCACGCCGGAATCCAACGCGCCACTGGCTGCGGTTCGTCGCAAGAATTCGACCCGTGGTGCCAGTCGCCCCGTCGGTAACTTTTCCGTCCGAGTCGGCGAGTTGCATCTGCTCGGACACGATCAGCGGGTGGCCGTAGACGACTCCGAGTTGGCCGGTGAGAATCGTCGCTGCCGGTCCCAACTTGTCGACTGTTTCCACCTCGTCCAATACGAGACTCGCCAGGTAGGTGTTTACGTCCGTGATGAACACCGACTCGTTGTTTCGCACACCGTACTTGCCGAGCAATCGCAACGCCTGATTGTAGGCCGCCGCGGTAACCGATCCGTTCAGGTTGTTCGCCTGTGACGTGTTGTCGATCAACGGCAAGTGCAACAGACCATCGAAACCGACAAGCCAGTGCGCCTTGCCCGGTGTAGTACTCGTGATGGTCGCACCATCGGAGTTGATTCCGTTCGTCGCACTGGTATCGCCGTTCAATAGAACATCATCAATGACCTCGGCAGAGTTTCGAACAAGGGTTCGACGAACCTCGGGGAGCATGGCGATCACGGCATCTTCTTCGAGTGTCAGCGACCATGGAACCTCCGCAACAAGCTCATGCGCCGTTAGAGTTTGCCTGGCAGTCGTGAGGGCTGTCGATTTGGCCGAGACGTTCTCCGAACCCGGATACCAGTTGACATCCCCAAGTTGAAGCGGGATATCGAACGGCGTGGTGGGCATGTTGATACGACTGAACAGCGAAGCAACCATCGTCTCGAGATTGACGTCGTTCCAGAGCTGTGCGGCCTCCGACGTGGCAACAAGTTCGTTGCCACCGGCAACTGTCACCGAATCCATCGCCGCCTTGACTCTCGACCCCCACGCCTCAGCCCCCGGCGTTCCGCCAAATGATTCTGAGGCTTTGTGGAGGCTGCGTACGATCACCAGATCGAGGGCGTCACAACCCGCATAGATACCGGTGTCTACTCTCCGTGTCTCAGATTCGAGCTTGTTGAGCAGATCGCTGCGCCGTGTCTGTTTCGACGACTCAACAAGCGATTCGACGGCAGTGGCGAGACGTGTTGTTTCTGCTGCGACGCGCTGGTCGCCACGCTCTTTGACGAACTCCGAGATTTCGGCGAGCTCTTTCTTTACGGTTTCGAGTTCTTGTAAGGACATAAGAAGGGATGATCTCCTAGTTGGATATGGCAGCGATTGACTGCCATATTTCGGTGAGTTGTCTGAACAACGGGAGAAGTTCTCGCTGTTCGCTGTCGCTTGTCGTCTTGTCGTTTTTCTGGCCGTCGCTGATCTGGCTCGTGGCTATTTGACCGGCATGGGCACGGGTCGCTAACGCATCTGGATGCATCGGTACAGGAGCAGCGCTTATCTCAAGGAGTTCCTGTTTCTCGAAGATTGTCCCGCGGTTTTTCATCCCGGACCTCGCCGATGTTTTCAGTGCCCTAAATCCGACCGATACACCTCTGAGGAACCCTCCTTCGAACAGCTTTTGAATCTGTCGGGCAAACTCGGTTCGGGCAAACTCGACCGTTGCGAAAAGCGCGCCGCTTTCGACCCAGATATCGATCGTTTTTCCTATCGGAAGCAGGTCGTGACGGTGTGCCCAGAGGACCACGGGGTTTCGCCTGTAGTTCTCGAGGTCCCAGCCTTCCGCTCTAATCACATCCCCAGCCCGATCTTCGCTTTCGATCGAAGCACGGAATGTGATCAGACTGCTCCGGTCGTTCAGGCTCTCTGGCGAGTGTCCTCGCGTCTCTCCACTCAGATGCTTGACTGAGCGTTCCGTCTGCTCCACCGTTGTTACATCGAGCCAACGAGTGAGCATCAGTTGTGGCGACTCGTTGATCTGAGCCTGTATGTCAGTTTTTAAATCGTTGTTCAAATCCGCCTTCTTGGATATCGACGACAATGGCGACGCCGATTTTTAGATAAAAAAAGACCCGGCATCTCGCGAAATAATCGCGAACATCACCGGGTCAGTCCCTGTGTGCTTTATTCGAAATGTTGGTGCGTTTTTATCCTGAATTCATTCTTCAGAACCTAACGCAACCACACACCACGTAATAGCACATATGTTCTAATACGTAAGTTACACGTCGTGCGTGAGCCGGTCAAGGGGTGGGTGGCACATGGGGGGGATTCATGGACCGCTCGTGGGTTGGTGGGATTAGAAGAAGGGATATGGGGGACACAGGTCCTGAATTTGCTTCAAGACGGTAGCTGAGTTGGTTGGTCGAGCTTGGCTTGTTGGGGCATGCTCAGCGATCGGCGAGTATCCGGTCGATCGTTCGGCTGGAATGTTGGGCTTCGGCGGTGTTTGTTCGGGAGATGCCGGAGAGGATGATGAGCGACTTCCAGAGGGTCCAGCCTCTTGCTCGTTCCCATGTTGCGTCGTCGAGGCTCATCGCCTCGCGGAACACATCTCGGCTCTCGCCATCGAACAGCGTCCACGCAATCGCCAGATCGCATGCCGGATCGCCAACGCTCGTGCTGCCAAAATCGATCACAGCTGCAAGCTCGCCATCTCTAAGCAACAAATTACCTCGACTGACATCGCCATGAACCCAAACAGGCGCATCCTGCCAGCTCGAACTCAGTGCCACTTCCCAGCATTCAGTGAGCATCACCGTATCCAGTCGCCCATCCAGCAGAGCAATTGCCTGCCTCGCCTCATCATCGTAAAAGGCTAAGTCTCCGCCACGCCTGCCAGGCCCCGGGACAGGGCCACCACTCGGGTCAATCTGCTGCAACACTTTCAAAAAACCAGCCAATGAACCGGCGAACTGTGCCATATGGGCAATCCGCCCTGGTGATACCGTCTCGCCCTGAATCCAGCCGTATACCGACCACTGCCATGGGTAGCCAGCCGCGGGCTCGCCAATTGCAATCGGCGTTGGAATCGGGAGCGGGAGTTGTGATGCCAGCATTGGCAGCCATCGGTGTTCTTTTTTAACCTGATGGGTATATCGCTCGGCACTGGGGAGTCGGACAGACATCTGGTCGCCGAGCCGGAACGTTCGGTTGTCCCAACCGTTGGGGAGGACTTCGCTGACGGTCAGATTCGACCACCGCGGAAACTGCTCGGCGACCAGCGACTCGACCAGCGATACGGTTATTTGTTCGGGGTCAAAGGACATAGGTTGGTTACGGGATCGTCTGATGTGGCAGCATGTTGCTTTGAGAGGTTTCACCCTCAATACTTCGACTTGCTCAGCACATGCCTGACATTCTGCGGGGTCATAGGCATCTTGGCGAGCGCCTGAGATTGGTGTGGTCGTTGATTTCACCCTCAACCTAGCCTTCTCCCAGCCGGGAGAAGGAATAAGAAGGCGTACCAGATTCGCTCTCTGGTGACATTCACGTTTTTAGATATTGATGATCTTAGTCAAACTACGAGTCCCTTCTCTCTGGGGAGAAGGTTAGGTTGAGGGGGAATTCGTTGCGGAGATTTACACCCAGAACCACGCGGTTTACACGCTCATTGCGCAGCAACCAAACCGATGCAGAAAGAAAACTCTGGAATTTGCTACGGAGTCGGCAGTTCGAAGGCGTGAAGTTCAAACGCCAGGTTCCGATACCGCCGTACATTGTCGATTTCTACTGCCATGCGAACAAACTGGTTATCGAAATCGACGGGGGTCAGCATGCGACTCAGATTGAGGCCGACGCATTGCGCGACCGGTTCATTGAGCGCCACGGAATCAAGCTCATAAGGTTTACGAACATTGAGGTGCTAACGAATCTGGATGGTGTGGCTCAGGTGATTTTGTTGAGTTTGAGGGAGGTGGAGGTGGGGGCGGTTTCACCCTCAACCTAGCCTTCTCCCAGCCGGGAGAAGGGATAAGAAGGGCTACTCGCGGATGGAGGGAGATTAGATGCGTATACTCCGGGTGTTCCCTGACTATTGACTGGAATCGTTCGTGAGCACTCGGCCAAACATTCTCTACATCATGTCCGACGATCGCGCCGCTCACGCAATTTCGGCGTACGGTAGCACGATTAATCAAACCCCGAATATTGATCGGTTGGCCGACGAAGGCGTACGGCTCACAAATGCTTTCTGCACGAACGCGCTTTGTACGCCGAGCAGGGCGACGATTCTGACCGGCCAGTACAGCCACGTGAACAACGTCAAAACACTCGATGACGAGTTAGACAGTTCACGTCCGGTTCAATCGCAAAAGCTCCTGAAACAGGCAGGATACGAGACAGCGATTATCGGTAAGTGGCACATGGGCAACAACGAAGCGAGCAATCCGCAGGGGTTCGACTACTGGAACATACTGCCGGGTCAGGGCGATTACTACGATCCCATGTTCTTTGAGAACGGCATCGAGAAGCACTACGAAGGCTATGTGACCGACATCATCACGGAGAAAGCCGTCGAGTGGCTCGATTCGCGCGAGAGCGAAAGCCCATTTTTCCTGATGGTCCATCACAAGGCCCCGCATTCACCATGGATCCCCGCAAGGCGCCACGAACAGCTCGGAGTCGAAGGAGAATTTCCAGAGCCGGAGACATTGATGGACGACTACGAGACGCGGTCGGAAGCCGTCAAGATAACGACCATCCGGATTGAGGACACTCGCAAGGCCAACCTTAAGTTCGACCCACCTCCCGGAATTTCACAGGACGAAAAACGTAAGTGGGCATACCAGCGGTATATCACCGACTACACACGGACTGTTCAGGCCGTGGATGACAGTGTTGGCACACTGCTCGATTATCTCGATGATCATGGTCTGACCGACAATACTCTTGTTGTCTATACCTCAGATCAGGGAATGTTTCTTGGTGATCACGGTTGGCACGACAAGCGGTTCATGTACGAAGAGTCGTCGCGAATGCCGTTCCTGGCACGCCTGCCGGGTAAAATCGAGGCGGGATTAGTCGCAACCGATATGCTGCTGAATGTTGATTTCGCACCGACGTTCATAGACTACGCAGGTGTCGATGTGCCGGATGAAGTTCAAGGGAAGTCGGGCAGGTCGTTGCTCGAAGGGGTCAGGCCCAAAAACTGGCAGACCAGCCTTTACTATCGTTACTGGATGCACACGATCGGACACAGGGTTATCCCGAACTATGGGGTTCGAAACGAGCGGTACAAGCTGATCTACTACTACGGAGTCACTCCTAAGGACACCGGGGATCCTGCGATCAAGATTGAACCCGAATGGGAGTTATACGATCTCCAGCTAGACCCGCGGGAGCTTAACAACGTGTACGGCACACCCGACTATCTGAAGGTGCAATTGACAATGCTCGCCGAACTCGATCGCCTACAGGCGAATGTCGGCGATAAATCGCGCCACTAGCTGGCACAACGAAGCGATGCAGAAAACCCGGGTGGCTCCATTTCGCCAGTGCTAGGTTGAACGATGTCTGGCACTAAACGACTTCCCCCTGAACCCCGCTCCTTATTTTGCAGTTTCAACTGAAATAACTTTTATTGACTAAGTTAACTGGATAGTTTGTGAATTATTTCACGTAACTTACATATCTGTATGTGAATATATTCACAAGCCACTCATTCAGCACAGCTACCCTCACTTGTATGACCACTGCTGAGAGATGAGATAGTTTCAATCGGCCGTGCTGGCGAGTAAAAGGCAGTACTTCTGCAAATACAACCGGTAATGAAAGTGATCATGGGCTGAATTGATTGTGAGGGCAATCATGGCACAACTACTAAAAGTGAACTTTATTTCATTAGCAGGGCTAGTTCTGGTTGTCGGCGGAATAGTCGGCATAGGTATGGGTGGATACCTTTACCTGAAGGCCGATGCCGGTTTGCAATCGCTTGAGTCTGTGTACGAAGCCCAGGGTCGCTACATGACGTACGACGACGATGGAAACTTCACAGACCGTGGAACTGCCGAAGGTGGCGCGAAGATCCTGTCACTGCTTGAGGATGATTACCAGTTCGCAATCAACTACTCGAATCTGGATCCTGAGGACACTCTGGTGAACACGCCGGATGAGTTGATGGTTCAGTACGCGATCATCACCTACCACACGTTGAACGGAACGCAGACCGTGGTTCTTGATGAAGATGTTGAGTACAAAGGCGTTCTCTACGAAGCGGGTTCTTATGATGTCGCAGTCGACGGTAGATACTACTCAGACTTTGACCGCAAGCACCCTCTCGAAGGACCAGCACGCACGATGGCATGGAGCCCGTTGGCACTTAGCCTGAACAGTGCGCTGATAGGTGGGGTGAACTCCGACCTGCAGGCTGGTATGGCTCACTTCCTCTCCTGGAGCGTGTTTATGGGATTCGGCCTCATGTTTGTTGTCAGCGGAGCATTCGTCGTCATAGGCGGAGTGCAACTGACTCGCAGACAGGAAGTCGAAGAAGAGGCGATCGAACGAGTGGCAGCCGCCATTCCAACTACACCTCTTGTAGCCCCAAGCGGAGCTGCTGACTAGCAGCCCGACGTGTGCCCGGAATCGGATCTTGACTGGTTACTTATTGTCAGGATCCGATTCTGGTGAAGAGAAATGCCCGGTGCAATTCGCACCGGGCTTTTTTGATGTGCAACACCCTATCCACCGGCGATACGACTGCGAATCGATGTTCAGCAATCAGTCGTCGTACGGATGGTCGATGTTGTTGATGCTGCGCCAGATTCGCCACTGCTTCATCTCGTCACGCTTGTAGAGGTTGATGTATTTGCCTCGCATGGTGACGGCTTCACCACCCAGTTTCGGAGCCATTGCGTAGTTAAACGCACCTCTGACGTAGACGATGGATTCGATTATCTCCAGTTCAGCGACAACCGATTTAATGCTCGCCTTGATCGATTTGAAAAACTCTCGTTTGTGAGCGACGATGGCCTCTCGCCCTTCCACGGTTGGCCGTTCGGGCATCATCAACATCGCGTCCTCGGCAAAAAGATCGTCAAACTCGTCGATATCCGATGCGTTCGTTGCGGCGGCGTAACGCTCCTCGAGTTCGAGAATGAGTGAGCGATCATCGGTCATGTCGAATCCTCTTCCACCTGAAACTCACTCAGGCGTCCGAACGGTACTCTTTTGAAGCTGTGCCCCCCATTCCTATCAGGGCAAATCGCCGCTCGAAACCGTGTAACCCGCAATACTGACTGGTGGTTGACCGAACTGTCCGGCGGGTTAGTCGCCAGCCGCAGCCGAACCATCGTGGGTTGCCGAGTTTGTCACCGGGCCATCCCCGAGTAACGTTCGTCGGAATGTCTTGTCCATCTGGGAATGTATCTTCATCGCAAGTGTCGCAGTCGACGCGACACTTAGTGCCATCACCAGCGCGGGGACCGGAGAGGCGAGGTCGTCTACAGGCAGGAACTGGAGCAATTGCGTTACCGCCCACACACCGACGGCGAGCATGAACACACTTACTACACCTGTACTAATAACATCGGCGAAGTTGAGGCGCGCACCCATCTTGAATCGAACGAAGAGGCGACGTGCGAATACGGCTCCCAGATCGCATAGAACCTGCCAGAGGACGATTCCGGCCGGGATCGTCAGTGTCACAACTGCGGCAAGGATTGCGACTCCGACAAGATCAGGGGGCAATCCGATTTCTTTCGCGAGGCTCGTCCCGGCGTTCGAGATCAGGACGCCCGCAACTATCACCAGTCCGATAATTCCGAAGCTAACCGCTGCCGATCTCACCCCGCGCACAAAATCATGTGGTGCGGGTCTTGCCGGAGCCATCGCCCGACGGGCAGTCGCAATTGACGAAGAAAATGCCCCCGCTTCCGTTTTCAGCCGGGTCGGCAGTATCCAACGGACAACCGAGCTGATTGCGCCGTGCGAATTGAACATGAGCGGATAGATAAACGACGATAAGAGTGTGCTGAGAGTCACTACGGGGTACAGTTGCGATCCCACCGCGGCATGTTCGTTTCCTGCACGTGCGATGGCGAGCGAGAACTCACCCGGCTGCGGCATCGCCGTGCCAACCTTCAGGGCCGTGTCGCCATCGTGGCCTGTCAGGAACGTCCCAATGGTCGCAGCAAGCACTTTCCCGGCAACCAGTACGCCCGTAACGATCAGGGCAGTACCGATGAACTCTGGCACATCGCCCATGTTCACCAACATACCGATAGAAACAAAGAACAATGCGGCGAACACGTCACGCACCGGGGTTATAAGCCGGGCGATCTGATCTCGATGCCTCGTGTCACCCAGAACTGTTCCGATCAGGAATGCTCCGGCACCGGCTGAGAGGCCCATCTCGCGCGCCAGCAGTCCCACGCCGAAACACATACCCAAACTTCCGATGAGCAGCGTTTCGCGTGATTTCAGGTAGTCGAGCAGGTCCATCAGGCGTGGTGCAAGCAGTGTGCCAAACACGAGTGCGCCGACGGCGAAAACCGCCATTTTTATCACGATTGGCCAGACCTCAACGGCGCCGCCGTCTTTCTGGCTGGCATAGCCGGCAAATACGGCAAGAAGCACCACGGCAACAAAGTCTTCGACCACGAGGATGCCGACAACAAGCTGGCCGCGCAGCGTCATCAGTTGCCCGTTTTCTCGGAGGATCTGCACGAGTACTGCTGAGCTTGAGAATGCCAGCGCCGCGCCGAGATATACCGATGTGGTTGAGCTCCAGCCGAGGGCGCGACCCAGGAAGTAGCCAAGTGAGATCATCGCAGCGACTTCGACCGCGCCTATCACTACGACGCGGAATCCGACTTTCCGAATTCGTTCCCAACCGAACTCGACACCAATCGCGAATAGCAGTACGACCAGACCGACTTCGGCGACGAGGGATACTGTTTCGGTGTCGGATACGAATCGGCCCTGGAGAGCGAACGGGCCGACGAGCACGCCCGCGAGGAGGTAGCCGAGGATCGGTGGTTGCCGAATGAGCCGGAATAGGATCAAAGCCGCGGCGGCGGCGACCATGATCAGCGCAAAGTCTCGTACAAAATCTCCTGATTCCACATTTTCATGGTAGGAAATTCAGGTGCAGGATTTCGCTGATTCTGGGAACGGAGTTCGAACGAGTTAGCAAGAGTGAGTCTCTTGATAGTCCTCGCTTTCTCTCCTTAGACTCGCGAAGTAGGTACGAAATCCGTCAAATTTCTCGCCACTAGGAGGCTTGCCAACACTGCTACCCAACCCTCGCCGTGGCTCCCCATTCTTCTGCCTCGAGGCCATGCCTTGCTCGAACCTCGTTCGGGGTCATTACACCGGCATTCACGAGGCTTACTTCGCGGGCCACCTTCGAATCTTCTGAGTCGCCCAGAGCCTCGATTGTCGAGAGATCGAACTTGAATCGATACTCAACCGACGATAGCCCAAACGCAGAAATCAGGCTTCGGTTCAGGCAATCCTCAATCAGCCTCAATTCAGGAACAATCGTGTTCCTCCAGAAAAACCGCTCGAAAGGTGCTTACGTTCGAAAGGGTTGCGTTCTCAAGCTCCCCAAGAAACACCGTCGGCACACCGAACGCTCGTGAAACTTCCTCTATCGACCACTCAAGTGCCTTCGAAAACTCCATGTCACGGTGACTGAAACCGAGCCGTTTCGCATCCATCCCCCGCCCCAGCAGGATCGGTCGGTGCGATCTGGAAGATCCTTTGAATCTCTAATCCCAGCGCGAGTAAAACGCCGCCACCTCCTCGTCGCTTGGTGTCTCGTCCGACGTGATCGCCACATCGCCTGGAGATGCCGAATTCGCGAAGAAATTGCGGTTGAATCTCTGGGCCTCGAAACCCATGTCCACAGCGAGCCGGGCAGGTGCTACGGCAGATAGGCCAGCGAATTCCTCAAGTGGGTTGTACTGCTTGAACCAGACAATCTCTTCGGGCAGGTAGGCGACGCGCTCACCTGAATGCTCATAGACAAAACCACGGATATATTTCCTTAGATCGGGAATTACCCGCATCCGATCAGGTCGGAGCGGCCAGAGTTCACTCACAGACCCGGAATCGTCTCTCTCGATCCCCAGAAATGCACTCCCCCAGAGCAGAATATTCGACTCGACTACCCGCAGTAGTTCCGCCCTACTCCACGAACTGTTCGGTCGGTCGATAAGTTGCTGCAACGGGTGGCTTGTTTCGACTTTCTGCCACACTTTTGCGCCGCCAGTGCCACTCAGTTTCTCGACGCGAAGCTCTGGACGACCGATAGCGTCGGCACGTGTTCTGACCGCCGCATACACAGCGGCGGAAGTAGCGTAGTAATCGCCGTATTTGGAAAATGCCCAGTCGTTGCCGATCCCATCGACCAGATCGAATCGATCCACAGTCACCCGAGTAGATCGATTCGCTTTCTCACTGGACCGGAACCGACCACCAAGTACGCGACCTATCGCTAATTTGATATTCGCAATACCGCTCGTTCTCAATTTCATCATGATTCCTTACATATCCGGTTTATCTGGTAGCTTTTCTTCACTTTTCGGGCCAATCCACAGGCCGAACCCACCTGCTGTCGATCTGGCAAACGCGAGCATCACAGCATCGGCAAGATCTGGACTACGCTCGCCACGGGAACGCAAGTCATCTTTACCTTCTATTCGCATCTGACCGCTGCTGGTAAACGAGTATCTGACTGACGCCAATTGCTATATCAGATCGGAATCGTCTGGAATCCTGATTCGATCTGAAACAAATCTCTCTCGTAAACCGTCGTAGAGTTCAGCCCTCAAGTTGGCAAACTGCTCAGGACTTCTCGCCTTACGGGCGACGTTGATGCCCTGAACGTGCGGGATTTCCAACTCGGTAAGACGATCCACAACACCGGCACCGATCCCTATTTCGTCGATTCTTATAGCACTCGGTGAATACTCGTTGGCAGCCGTTGCAACCCGACCGACCGTGCTCATGGTGTCCTGCAAGCGAAATGACTCTAAAGAGACCACCTGATCGCCTTGTCTTACACATATCGCCGTACGATCGCTGCCGAACCTGGCAACATCGACCCCTATCTCGATCAGACCGTCAACCTGCTTCTCTGACGTGTCGTGCATCGCAGCCGCTTCGATCAGTTTGAGGGGGATCAACGTATCTTCCGACTCGGTAGGGAATTCACCCATCACGCGAACCTGATAGAGATAGCTCTCTTTACCCCAGTTTTTCTCTGCGTCGACTACCCATTTCGGAGTCACGAGAGAGGGCAGCACGACTTCTTTCCTCAGAAGGTTCGGCGTGTCGAATGCTGAGATATGAATCGTCTTCCACAAACCGCGTCGCTTGTGAAACGCATCGTAAAACGTGCCCTTGAGCGATGTTGGGTTTCCAAGCAGCAACACCTTCGCGTTGGCTGATGTCAACGATCCTTCGATCGCCTCGAAAATACCTTCTCGAACACCTGAGGCTTCATCGACTACGAACAGTATGTGACCTTCGTGGAATCACTGAAATCGCTCGGGAGTATCGGTCGACAATCCCTGAGCGTAGTGTTTGTCACCCAGCTCCAACGACGTTCTCAGCAGCGTGCCACCGACAATCCCTGCGTTCGCATGGTAGGCACGCCGAATCTCTCTCCACAGGATGTTCCGCACTTGATGAGCTGTCGGCGCCGTTGTAATCACGATCGCATCCGGGTGACACATCAACCACCACAGCACCACGTGGGCGGCGATGTATGTTTTGCCAGAGCCGTTGCAAGAGCGAACCGCTATACGTGAGTGATCCCTGACCGCTTCTAAGATTTCTACCTGTTTCGACCACGGACTCGCTCCAAGAGTTTCAGTGGTGAAATTCACAGGGTCACGTGCCCACTTTGCCCGCACTGAATCTGGATAGTTTGGTGTTTCTAAGTTGCCTGCAACCTCTGAAGAATTAGTGGAATAGTCGCTCCGCACTAGCCGCGTGGGCTAAAGATGTGCCCACACGTTCGGCATCGATAACACGTGTTCGCCAGCGGATCGGCTTTCTCTAACCGAACCGGCGTTGCGTTGTCGCACCGTGGGCATGGCGAAACATCGTCGGTCTCCTCGTTCATCAGGGCATTCGCCAGTTCATCCGCCACAATCACTCGTGTTTTCATCTCCATAGACACTGCTTTCATCACTTATTAGAACATATGTTCTAATAAGCTAGGCGGATATCGAGTATCCGTCAAGTGGTGGATGGCACGAAATGCCTGTGTCGAGGATCTGGGGAGGGCTGAAGCGAGGTGTGATACGTGCTTTGACGCCTGCTCGCAGGAGACGAAGCAGGCGAAGCGCGACCCGGTCACCCAGAGCGAATCGTACCCGCGGCTGAACACCGCGATCCGCGGCAAATAACGTCGGACGCGAGAAGGCAGTAGCACGAGAACGCGTCGGGGGCTGGTCCGGCTGCGCTCCTTGATGTACTACCGCCCTGCACAATAGGTTGTCACCAGAGGCGTGTTGCAGGTATGAAGGGATTCATATTGCCGTGATGAACCTGTGAAATCATCGTTCGACTCCATTGTTTCGACACATGCTTTGCGCGATAGATAGCGGGTTAACCACTCCTGTACTACGCGTGCCGGAAACCTCTAAACAAGTCCCGCTACTACGGCCTCGGCGAGTATGATCCAGTGCATCGCTTTTGGACAATGACTTACCTAAGGATCACCCATGAAAGTTCTCGTCACAGGCTCGTCCGGCCTCATCGGCTCGATGCTCGTCAACGCCCTCTCAAACTCGTTTGATATCTCTGCGTTGGACGTTCGCAAATCTGACCATGCACCCGATGTGCCGACCGTGCTTGCCGACGGCTCGGATTACGCCTCGATGTCGGTGGCTTTTGAAGGTGTTGACGCGGTCGTTCATCTCGCCGCAAATGCGCCTGTCGAGACTCCCTGGCCGGATGTCTTAAAAAACAACATATCAACGACCCACAACGTGTATGAAGCTGCATGTCAACACGGTGTGAAACGTATCGTATTTGCCAGTTCGAACCACGCCGTGGGCAACTTCGAGATGGATGAGCCGTACAGCCGTATTCGGGTTGGAGACTATGAGGGGCTCACACCAGAAGAATTCAAGCGCATTGATCACACTGTGCCAATACGACCTGATTCGGATTACGGGGTGAGCAAGGCTTTTGGTGAGGCGACCGGTCGTTACTATCACGAGCATTTCGGGCTCGAAGTGGCATGCCTGCGGATTGGAACCGTGAATCCTCAAAACAGCCCTGCTGGTTCAGTGCGGACGCTCGCTACATGGCTCAGCCACCGCGATCTCACACAGTTGGTGACACAGTGCCTGACCCAGCCGCTCGGTTTCGAAATCTTCTACGGGGTTTCCGACAATACGTGGCGGTTCTGGGACACTGACCACGCTAAAAAGACGGTTGGGTATGCGCCATTGGATAACGGCGAAGATTACCGTTAGGGGTTGGCTGGAAATCACGAGCGTCGATCATTACGCGACCCTCCCCCAGGTCCCTCGGCTCCGCTGACTCCGCTCGGGACGCGTGGGTTTAGAGCAGGCTGGGATGGCTATTCAGGGCTGGTGTCTTTATTTTCTTCGCGACCGTCGATAATGGGGCCATCGGTGTTTACGCGCTGGCGTGAGGCTGCGCTTCCGCGTGAGTCACGGCGTGGGTCGCGGGTATCGCGGCGTCGGTCATCACGCCTTGGACCGCGATCATCGCGCTGCGGGCCGCGGGAGTCGCGCGAATCGCTGCGTCGGTCGTCTCGCCGTGGGGAGCGGGAGTCGCGGGGATCGCTGTTTCGATCATCGCGTCTTGGGCCGGTGGAATCTCGACCACTGTCGTCACGATCATAGCCTCGATCATCGCTTCGAGGATTACGATCTTCTCTACGACCCGGCCTGCCACCATCGTCGGGAATTTCACTTCGGTAGCGTCCTGTGGGTGCCCGGCGGTCGCCAAAGCTGGAACGGGGTGATTCACCACGATCTACCACGCGACTCCTCGAAGTCGTTGTGCGGTGGTCGGTGCGTTCAAAATCGTCGTCGTCAGCAGAAACTCGGCGGCGCTGTTGGGCCATCTCTTCGAGTTTTTCGAGTCCGGCCTCGGTCGCCATCGTTCGGCCAATTCCGGTGTAGCGTGCAAATCCCTGCCCAACCAACTGTGCCATCTTCGCCCGTGCTGTGGCGGGGTCGATGTTTCTGAACCAACGCGCAATCATCAGGTAGCAAAGCTCTGGCGGTGTGAGGCTCTCCTCGGTTCCGACCAGTACGTACAGCACACGATCGGAGGCACTCTTCATCTCTCGAAACGCCGGTGCTGACGGAATCATCCCCGTCAAATCCCAGGCGGCAATCACCCATTCTTTCTCTTCGTCAGAGAGGCGATCCCAGGCGCGCAGGCGCTTGGCTTCGAGATCGGTCGATTGGCCGGGGCGGTGTGGTACCGCCGAGAGATCTATGTTGTGCACAATTTCGGGCATCGTTTAATGATGGGCGCAAACTTCGCACACAACAAGCACCATTTGCTAACGAGCGAGGGTGAGAGGGTTTAGCTCTGGCTGTGGCCGGGTGACGTGGTCGCCAACGAGGGTCTGGCAGGTCTCGGTTCTCCCGGGTGGAGTGGCGGTAAGACAGAAGCGACCCCGCACCGGATCCCTCGACTTCCCAGACTGCGCTCGGGACGCGTGGAGGTTCATTCCTACTCTGGGTGGGGTTTGTTGACGGCGGGTGGTTAGGGGTTGGGGATGCTACCATCTCGGACGTGACAACCTCTAAAAAGCGATATGCTCTCGCCGCCGATATCGGTGGCACGAATATACGTGCAGCGCTGGTCGATTCCGACGGTCTGATCATTGGTCGCGGCTCGATCAGCACCGAGCCCGGGCGTGGAATTGATGATGCAAGCGATCGTCTTGCACGTTTGCTGAACTCGGCCCGATCAACAGCAACCACTGGAGCGGAAATTGTTGGAATCGGGGTTTCGACCGCAGGTCCAATTCGACCTGATACAGGAACCTACAACCACCCGCCGAACCTGCCCGGCTGGCACGACAGGACGATGAAGCCCAGACTGACCGAATCGATGGGATTGCCGGTCTGGATTGGTCACGATGCCACCCTGGCTGCGCTGGCAGAAACCCGGTTTGGCGACCACGTTGGGGCTGAGAACCTGATCTACGTGACGATCAGTACCGGTGTTGGCGGCGGTATCATCGCAAACAGCGAAATGGTCACGGGAGCATCAGGTGGAGCCGGTGAGGTGGGGCATATCTCAGTGCGTACAGGTGCTTACCGATGCAACGTTGGCTGTGACGGTTGTTTCGAGGGCAACGCATCAGGCCCGGCGATTGCTCGCACCGCCCGGGACCGTTGGACTGGTGATGGCCCTCTGGCCGATCTCGCTGGAGGCAACCCGGCGAATATCACATCCAGAATGGTTTTCGACGCTGCGGATGAGGGTGATCCCGTCGCACAGGAAGTTGTTGACCTCACAATAGAAAATGTGAGCATCGGCCTTGGCGCTCTGATGAACGTGTTTAATCCTGAAGCCCTCGTGATTGGCGGTGGAGTTGTTCACGGGCTACAGCGTCACTGGGAGAAGTTGCAGGAGTCGGTTATCGAACATTCCCTGCCGGGCTATGGCGACACGATACCTCTGACTGCCACTCGCCTCGGTGACGATGTAAGTCTGCTCGGCGCCGCCCAGTTGGCGTTCAGACAATCGCGCAGGCGATAGGTGTGGTGGGGTTTTCTGAGAGGGCGATTGTTGCGGGGGTCGTCGGATAAGCACGACCCTCCCCCAGATCCCTCGACTTCGATGACTGCGCTCGGGACGCGGGGTTTTGGTGGGCGGTGGGGGGATTTTAGAACTTCTCTTCGTGGTCCCAGGGGTCTTCCGGTGGGAGATCAATGTCGAAGGGGTCGCCGCGATCGAGTCCGAGTTCTTCCGCCTCTTCCGTGATACCGGTTCCAAAATCATCGACTTCACTCGGGTCTGGAAGATTCGACCAGCCTTCGATCTCTGCCGGTTCGTAGCCTTCCGTATCGATTCCCGGCAGCGTATCGCCCGCACCTAACATCGCCCGAGCCATCTCATGCGTCACGACTTCGTCGAGGTCTTCCTCGTCTTTCAGTGTCTGCAACGCCTGTTGAACTAGCTCAACCACCCGCGGCTCCGTACTTACCAGTTTCAGTTCAAGCAGGCTCTTTGCCGTGTCGCCACCGATACGCTCGACAGCTGAAATCGCCGCCAATTGAACGGTCAAATCGACATCGTCCAGTGGAGCCTCCAGAGCATGTAAGTGGCGTTCATCGCCAAGCTCGCCCATCGCCATCGCCGCCTCATACCGGATCGACGCCGCATCATGCTCCAGATCGGGCACGACGCGATCTACCCATTTTGGATCAGATGTCCGACCCATCGCGAACAGGCTGCTCTGCCGAGCAGCAAGTCTGCCCGAACTCCACGCTGCTTCGATGTGAGGTGCGAGACGGTCGTCCCCAAATACGGAAACAGCTTCGAGTGCCTTGAGCTTCACATCTTGAACTTCACGTTCATCTTCGAGCACGCTATAAAGCGTCTCTACCAGAGATGTTGTATATCTCGTTCCCAGTTTGCCCATCTGTGCCATTGCCGAAAGATGTGCCAGCGGGATCGCCGCAGCGGCTCTGACATCTGCGACTGGATCAGATTTCAGCATCTCGCACAACGGTTTGATTAGTGCTCGATCAACGCTCTCCTCTAACCCTTGCAAAGAGGCAAGGCGCACCTCGGAACTAGCGTGTCGTAAGCCTTGCTTGTAGATGGCCTCGAACTCGACATCGGGCTGCTCTTCGCAGAGCGAAATCATCCGGGTGACGATCTCATGGACTCGCTTCGACGACCATTCCAACCACAACTGCCCGAACTCTTCCGCCTCAGGACCCGTCAGGCGCGACAGCTCGGGCAGCAACGCGTAGTTGATAGATGCGTCGTCATCTTCTGGAAGTTGATTTAGAAATTCGTCGAGGCCCATAAGTAAATTCTAATGCGAGGAGGCTTTACCACTCGGTTCGGCCGACCGGTCTGACGTCTCACTCATCTTTCGTGGCAACTTCAACACCGAGGCACTGAATTGCCGGGGATCGCATCGAACCGAACACCCAATCAGACGAATCGCCGATGTGCTCGACCTGTGAGAGGACTTTGTAGACGTTGCCTGAGATCATCGTGTCTTTCACCCTGCCAATAATTTCTCCATCCTCGATTTTGTAACCCAGTGAGACGTTCGCACGAAAGTCTCCACCAAGCTCGTTGCCCTGACCGGCTCCGAGAAGTTCCTCGATCACCAGACCCTCTTTAATTCCGGCAATCATGTCCTCAAAGTCAGTATCGCCAGCCACAATATCGATCACCGACGAACCCGGTACAGGCGTGCTTGTCAGACCGCGGCCTGCTGCACCAGTCGATGTCATTCCAAGCTGACCCGCGGTCTGCAAATCAAGTAGTGGCCCACCTGCCACCCCATTTGAAATCAGGGCGTGTCTGCGGCTTGCGACTCCTTCGTCATCGAACGGACGGCTGCCGCTTGCACCCTCAATAAGCGGGTCATCAAAGATGCTTATTCGTTCATCGACGATCTTCTCGCCCCAGCGCTCACCAAGCGGTGACGAGCCATTGGCAACGTTCTTGCCGTTGAATCCCGACATCAATGGATGAAGGAGTGTCGCACTAACCCCTCGTGGCGTGAATATGACCGGTAGATCACCCGTATTCGCCGTAGCGATTGCCGTCTCTTTCGACCACCTGAGTGACCGCCGAACTGTCTGGAGCAACCGATCCAGCTCATCGTCACCAAACAGGTGGCTCGACCCGAAACCCGCCCAAACGTTCAGCATGTCGGTGCCACGAATCAACTGCGCACCCAGCGAGCAGTAGTAACTCGTCTGCTCGTACTCTTCGTCGATTCCAGCCGAGTTCATGATCCGGCCGCGGCCCGTTGACCATCCGATCCTCGCATCGCAGAGAAGATCAGGCCACTCGTCGAGCAGGCGTTCTATCAGACCCTGACCGGTATCGATCATCGATCGTTGTGAAACCTGAGGGATCGCAGGGTCGACGATGTCGACTGTTGGGTACGTGTCAGGTGCCGGGAAGCTAAACAACGCCTCAGACCCGAACGGTGCTAATGATGCTGCGCGATCTATCAGTTCGCTCTCCCGGCTGGCGTCAGTCGTCGCGGTGAACCCGATTCGACCTTCGTCGATTACACGCAGGGCGACACCCGATGTGTCGCGGCGCATGATCTCCTTTAGCTTGTTCGACTCGAAAGACACAGGGTGGCTTTCCGATTCGACTCGGTAAACCTCTGCCTGCCCGAATTTCGATGCTGCGACGTTTAGTAGCGATTCGCTCAAATTAGTCCTTCTTGGAATTCGCGATTGGAAATAGACAGCGACTCGTTCATGCGCCGGAGATGAGGCAGTTCTGAATACGTATGTGGGGGCTACCGTTCGATACCGGCAATGGAGACTGCCCTCCCTTACCGCAACCACCGCCTTGATTCATATCGAGATCATTCCCGATTCCGTCGAGATTCTTGAGGGTTTCGAACAGGTTGCCACTCAGCATGACCGGTCGGACAGCCTCTTGAATCTCACCGTTGCGGATCATGTACGCCTCGCCTGACGAGAATGTGAACATTTCGTGCTGGGTCATCCCGCCGTACCAATTTCGAACGTAGACGCCATCTTCCACACCCTCAAGCAGGTCTTCCAGATTCGCCTCGCCCGGCTCAATGATCGTGTTGGTCATTCGCACGATCGGGGGGAAGTTGTAGCCGATGGCTAGTGCGTTGCCGGTCGGCTGTTCACCAAGTTTTGCTGCGGTTTCCCGTGAGTGCAGGCGACCTACCAGTTCGCCTTCCCTGACGAGCGCTGTCCGGGTCGCCGGTGTCCCTTCGTCGTCGTACTTAAAGCTTCCCCTCAGTGCCGGTATTGCTGCGCCATCGGTGAAATTAATATGCTTGCCACCGAACTTGCGGCCCATGTACATAATCTCTTTGAGCTTGTCGTTCTCGTAAACGTTATCGCCTTCTGAGAGATGCCCGAACGCCTCGTGAACGAAAACGCCGGCAAGGACAGGATCGAGTATGACTGTCCGTTCTCCGCCATCGAGAGATTTTGCATCCAGAAGTGCGACTGCACGTTTCGCAGCGTCGATCACCTTCTCATCAAGGTCACGGATCAAACCGTAGTCGCCCTGTGAACCCAGGCTGAACCCCGCCTGCTGTACATCGCCACCGCTCCGCGCCTGCGCTGAGATTCGTGTAATAACGTGAACTTGCTCCTGCTCGATGTAGGAGCCATCGGAGTTGCCAAAGAACGTTTTTCGCGAGGTGTCACCGTAAACGATGTCGGCGCTGTTGATTCCATCGACCGACCAGACGAGATCGTTGTAGTGGTCCATCTGGCGTTTCTTCTCATCGATTGAAATCTTGGAGGGATCCTCAACGATGTACGCCGGAACAACATCGACGTGCGGTTCGACTTCACCAAGCTCGGTTTTCGATCCGCCAACGGCCTTAGATTGTGCAACTGCATCGGCGACTTTCGAAGTTAGATCGTCGAGACTGTTAAAGCTGGCGAATCCCCAGCCGCCTTTGCTGATGGCACGGACGTTACCGCCCAGGCCGCTGGTCTGGGCGATGGTATCGAGCGACTTCCCTCGGTAGGTCAGGCGCGAATTGTCCGTCTCTTCGATCCGGATTTCGCAGTAGTCGGCACCGTGGCCGTTCAAGGCGTTCTCAATAAGGTCGCGGTATTTCACGAAGCTGCCGAGCCTTTTTTGATTTCGCTCAGTCGACGCTGCCTTGAAAGAAAGGCAAACCAGCGTGAATGAACGTTCTGAGTTCAGCAGTCAATAGTAGCAACGGAGCCCGCAAAGTCGCACTGCTCCGTGACATTTGAAATGACAATCAGACCTGCCACCCGTGATAATCAGTGTCTATGTCGCCAGACCATGAGGAAAACGGCCGGTATCACGCTGCGATCTCGAAGCTTCTTTCACTTGCCGATTTCGAGCGGAAGAGCCGTGTCGGCGATCCGCCTGACTTCCACCTGAAACGTATCGAGCGGTTGCTTGGTTATCTCGGAAACCCACATATTGGGCAGAAGTTCATTCACGTTGCCGGTAGCAAGGGCAAGGGCAGCACTTCGGCGATGATCGCCTGGGCGCTCGCGGCAAACGGGTACAAAACCGGACTTTTCACTTCGCCGTCTATCCACCGCATCACGGAACGCTTTCGAGTGGACGGCGAACCGATTTCGGAAGGTGAATTCGTGACGCTGGTGGACGATCTGTGGCCAGCCGTCGAAAAGGTATCTGCCGACGGAGATATCGGAGTCGTCTCAGTCTTCGAACTCGAGACAGCGATGGCATTCTGCCATTTCTCGAACACGAAAACCGATGTCAGCGTGATCGAAGTCGGGCTTGGTGGCCGACTCGATTCAACCAATATCATCACGCCGCTCGTGTCGGTGATTACGCCGATAAGCCTCGATCACATCGCAGTCCTTGGCGACACTGTCGAGCTTATCGCGAGCGAAAAGGCCGGAATTATCAAGCCGGGCATACCTGTTGTAACCTCTCCACAGCCTCTTGAAGCTCACAAGGTGATTCGAGCGAAAGCAATCGAGCAGCACTCAGAGCTTGTTGAGTCGGAAACTGAAGTTGAAATCATCGACTCGGAAGATCTTGGGCATGCTGGTGTGAAGCTGAAACTCGCAGTTGAAGGAGAACTGTTCGACGTCCGATTACGACTGCTAGGTGAGCACCAAACCGACAATGCCCGTACCGCAGTAGCGGCAGTACGGCTACTGTCTAAATCGGGTATCCATACTGATTATGGAGCGATTGGCGCAGGGTTGCGAAAAGTCGAATGGCCTGCAAGAAATCAGATCGTTACGACGGAACCGAAACCCATATTCGTGGATGGCGCCCACAACGATGCCTCGGCAGCCACACTCAGGAGGTCGATTGAAAAACTATTCCCCGACCGCAACCGGGTGATCGTAGTTCTCGGAGCTGTACGCGGTCACGATCCTGCTGCCACCGCACGGGAGTTACTGCCTCTAAACCCGATATTCATCACAACTGAGTCGAGACACCCCAAATCTCTCACCAGTTCAGAACTGTCAGATGCTCTGGAAGATAGTAAAATCTCGGTGTCGATAAACACCGCTAACACCCAAGAGGCGCTAGAACAGGCAAAACGGTTGGCGAATATCGATGATCTGATTCTTGGAACTGGCTCTCTATTCGTCGCAGCGGAAATAATCGAGCTTGAGCACGAGATCAAGCCAGAGTTATATCCCGACATTAAACCTCTACACCGGCAAGCACCATGAAAGAATCCGAACACCACATCTATGACTAGCAATAACGAATCAAGAGTAGTAGTTACGGGTATGGGCGCGATCACATGTCTCGGCAACTCGGTCGATGAATTCTGGACAGGGCTCAAGAATGGAACGTCCGGGATTCGTGAAATCAGCCTGGTAAGCCCGGATGGGTTTCCGTGCAAGGTCTCGGGTGAAATCCAGCACTTCGACGCATCCGAACACATGGATCGCAAGCTGGCGCGGCGCATGGCGCGGTTCTCACAGTTCGCGGTAGTTGCTGCCCAACAGGCAGTTAGAGATTCCGGGCTGGATTTTGAAAAAGAGGATCTCGACCGCGTCGGTGTGCTTATCGGAAGTGGCTCTGGCGGGCTCCCCGAGACCGACCAACAGGCAGAAATCCGTGTCAAGCGCGGTGTGAGCCGAATGAGTCCGTACTACATTCCGATGATGCTCGTGAACATGGCAGCAGCAAACATTTCACACACATTCAATCTCACTGGATATACGAACACGTGCGTAACCGCCTGCGCTGCCAGCACACAGGCGATCGGCGAGGCTGCGGAGGTGATAAGACGCCACGATGCCGATGTGATCGTTACAGGTGGAACCGAGGCCGGAATCTGCGAGATCGGGATGGGCGGTTTCAGCACCATGCGGGCGCTCTCGACGTGGGATGGCGACCCGACCCTTGCGAGCCGACCTTTCGACAAGGGAAGAGACGGCTTTGCACCTGCTGAGGGAAGTGGGATTCTGATTCTTGAAAGCCTGAAACACGCTAAGGCGCGCGGCGCAAATATCTATGCAGAAATCGGAGGGTGGGGTGTCTCGTCCGACGCCTATCACCTGGTACAGCCGCATCCTGAAGGTTCAGGTGCAGCAAAAGCGATGAATCGGGCGTTACTGAACGCCGGTGTCGCCCTAGATGATGTCGACTACATCAACGCCCATGGCACATCGACTCCAATCAACGATGCATCTGAGACCATGGCGATCAAGGCGGTATTCGGAGAGCAGGCATACGACATCCCGGTAAGTTCCACCAAATCGATGGTTGGACACTCGCTGGGCGCATCAGGTTCGCTGGAAGCTATCGCCTGCATAAGCAGTATCAACGACAACATTCTTCACCCGACGATAAACCTGGAGGAGGCAGACCCCGATTGCGATCTCGACTACGTTCCGAACGTGGCTCGTGAAGTCGAGGTCAACGTCGCGCTATCGAACAGCTTCGGGTTCGGTGGGCAGAACGCCTGCCTCGTGATCAAGAAGTTCGCATAAGGGTTCCGTTTGGGATTAATTGCACTTTTGCAGAGACGAGTAAGACTCAGCCTGACAATTGCAGCGATAACTTTCGCTGTAGTTGTTGGCTGTACTCCTGCCTCGGAACCTACTTCACAACCCGTTCCCACGGCTGACATTGACGCGACGATTCGGATTTCGGTTGAGCAAACCGCGGTATCGAATGACTCGATAGAAAGCACGATTGCCGCGGCAGTCGAGGGAACACGAGAAGCTGAATTTGCCTCGTTGCCTCCGGTTCAAGAAACAGCGATCGCTCCTATACCTACTCTGCCACC
>JAJRZP010000090.1 GCA_024275195.1 Chloroflexota bacterium
AAACCTCCAAGCATCTGGATGAATAGCCTGCCCTGCGGGGTCGAATAGTCGATGTTCTCCGTAATCGAGATAAGCCCAACATCGTTTTGAGCCAGGATCTTCAAGGATTCGAGAGTAACTACGAGATTTCTCGACCAACGATCAAGCGTATGGACGACAACAGCATCAAACTTGCCGTGTGCGGAGTCTTCAAGGAGTTGTTTGAAGACCGGTCGTTTGATGATCGATTCAACATGAGCAGATCGACCTTCTTCCCGGTAAACCCCAACGGCTTGCCAGTCACGAGATTTACAGAGTTCGTTGAAGAGTCGTGCCTGTGCGTCTAGAGAATGACCATCGACCTGACTCGATGATGAAACTCTGAGATAGGCGACGGCTCTCATTCGGCTACACCCTGCCCTGATTCGTTTGATCGTGCAGCAACAGCGAGAGACACAGCAGCCAGAACATCAAGGAACGTTTCGATCTGGCGTTTTGTTTGGTCATCGTCATGGGCATCGTTGGACGCGGAACACTGTATGGGTTCAACCCCACCCGTCAACGCATTCTGTTGTTCTGATGCTGAACTCATCGTTAGTTGACCTTCTCGCCGGATGTTGCTTGTATCGCAGCGTGACCGGAAATTACGGATTCCACGAAGTCACGATCATGGATGAATGCTCTGATATGCCTTGCATCTACCGGACATTTCAATTGAATAAAGTCCTTCCCTGACTTCGCACTTTTCGAAGGCAGCACTTCAAGCGATTGGCCACAGATCGGGCATTTGAGTGACAGCGACATATTGGAATATTTCCTCGAATCGCCTATAGACGCGCGCTATAGAGGTTTTGATCTCAATCCAGGTAGTTTTGGCAGATGTGAAAAAGAGCGTTCCCGGCCTTGTTGGGATTGGCATCATCGATAGCTCCATGCTCACTCGCATGAGCAATCGCCTGATCGATGATCGCCAGCTGATCATTGGTGAGTTGTGCTGAGAAATGTTTGAGTCGAGCGCTTCGAGATACTTCGAATGATTCGAGATGTTCGATCAGAGAAGTTGGAGTAAACGAGATAGCGTGACCGATCGCGATTGCCGCGTCCGGCAGGAGTTCCAGAACTTCACCCTTCGGGATGTTTTCGAGGATCTGATCAAGCGATACTTGCCGCTTCACCGGATCATCTGTTCCGGCAATCCGGTTCAGTGCCTGGGCCAACAATCTTGCTTCTGCATCGTCGGCTTCGACCACCACACAATTGACGGATTTGATCCCCAGTTCTTTGATCACTGAAAGACGTTGCGCACCGCCGATAGTTTCGTAGTGATCTTTGGAGATTTCCCTGACAACTAGCGGTAACACCAAACCGAATCGCTTTATCGATGCACGTAGCGTGGAGAGAACATCTGGATCCATCTGATTCGGGTTCCAGTCCGATTCGTTGATGAATTGAACATTTAATTCAGTGAGCTTCATTGGGAGATATCTTTCTTCGGATACGGGAGCTGTTCGGGATTGAGTCGGGATCGCCACGATTTGTTCAAGAAGTAGACATATCGATGTTTCGCAGCCTGCGGAATCTTCTTCACAGTCATGCCGTGTTTCTCAAAATGCTTCAGGCTGTGGGTTCCATAATCATGAGCAACGCTCCTCGTGTGTCTTCCGATACCGTCACCGAAATCCAATAACGGCATCGCTTGTGACTCGCCTATGTAGATCCAGTTGGTCGCTTGGTAGATCGTGCCGACATGTTCGGCATTAGGATCGGCGTAGGTCAGCACGAACTTGAAACTGGTTGCTTTTCTGAGACTTCGAAGAGCGATCCCAAGTACACGGCTTTCGCTGTTCTTCGGGAGTTCGTCGGACAGCCACAATCGAGTGAGCGTCACGCAATCGTTTGGTGCTGCCCCATCAACAAGTCGATAAGCATGCGTCGGTCCAACTCCGAGGGTGAGAACACCTAGTAATCGGTTTTCGACTAGTGCACCAAGGTTGATCTGCGTACCAGCGGGCATCGAGTGGAGATAGTGGTGTTCGATCAGAATTCGTTTAGTAACGGCATACTGAATCGGGACTATTCGAATCGAATGGAGCGCCGGGGTCGGATTCGCACCGCCCCTTATCTGATGGTTTTCAGATCGTGCCGCTTCAACACTTCCGGCGCTTGTGGTTCGTTCTGGATCGGTAGTCACTAATTGGTATTCCTACTTCTGGCACCCTCTGCCAAGCAGGGGGTGATCTACTGACCGACTTGAAATACAATGAGATTGGTCGGCCATAGATTCATGAAATAAGAAAATAGGAATTAAAAGGCGACAGAATATGGACACTTTTCGGACAAAACCTTGCCGAATCCCTGCACGACGCAACCGAGTGCCCGTTGCACGAATGGCTCAGACAGACCCGAAATCAAGGGCTGTTGGAATTACCGGCCTTCGTGGTAGTAACGAAGGGCTTTATAGACGTGAAGACATCAACGGGGTTATCGCTGGTACGGAGTACGCTCAGGCGAGTCCTCGGTCTCTTCAGAGATGGGACAAAAAAGAACCCAATCTCCCAGAACGAATGATCGAGACGGGGCAAATGTGTCGAGAAGACTTCCCCGAAAAATTCAGGGCGTTCCTAAAACTCGACGAGTAACTTCCAGTCGAGTGACAATCCGTTCACTTCCGGTCAGCTCTGGTACGGGTAGCCCTTCACGTAGTTGATGGCTGTCGTTTTTGAGACGCTGAGTACTCTGGCGATTTCACTGTAGGAACGTCCGGCAAGCCTAAGCTCCTGCGCTTGCTGACGTTTCTCTTCGACCGTTGTCTTAGACGGAATTCGATTAGTTGCCGTGGAGATTCCTGACGCAAATGCTCGACTTAGTTTCTCACTCCAAAAGCCGGGTAGTCGGTTTTCGAGCATTCCGATGAAATCAGCGCCTGGTGAATGAACGTAGCTCCATGTTTGTTTTGATCCTTTGACGGTTCGAAAACCTAAGACGGCTTTCTCGACGATAACTCGTAGTTCTCGACGTTCGAACTCGATCTGAAGCATTGCGGGTTCTTTGAAGATGATCACGTCTGTAGAACTTGCGATGTTCTTGTCGATCTGTCGTGCCTCTTGACTGATCACTATGATCGTCTGTCCCCGCTGTCGGCATAGATTCAGTGCCTCCGAAATCGATCTGGAATCATTCGAATGGCTGTTGCGAGAGTTGTATCGAAGATGAGCTTCATCGACAATGGCGGTCGATCCAATTGGTAGCTCTTTCAATGAATCAACGGTTCCGATCCATTTCGGCAATAGGTCGGCAGCGTTTCCAGGCAACCCTACTGCATATACATCAGCCCTAAATCTGAAAAGCTCCAGTAAGCGATAAGCAAGTGCTGACTTACCACTGCCCTTCTTGCCAATAATCAATACTGCTGAAGGATGCGAGACGGTTTCGTGCCATGGTGTTTCAGGATCAATGGCCGGTTCGATCGGAAGCGTGGCGTCCGTTATTTTCGATACGGATTGTTCAGCTGTTGCGTGTTGTTGATTCCAATTCAAGTCGGCCAGGATTTCAGCAATTACCCGTTCATCAAAAATGAGTGGAACTGATTCAGGCACCGCTTCTGAAATTCTAGTTCTATGTTCAGCGATAACACGGCGACGTTCGGCGTCTTCAATCGCCGCGGGTATCTGACTCAGGAATTCGATAATTCCTTGTTTCGTGTCGTGACCCGCGTTCCTCCATAACAACAAGCCTGTTAAACCTGCCGCAGCTATGAGACCGGTTTTGTTCACGCTCATATCCACATCTCCTAATCATTGGTCGATGTGGACAGGGTATGGGTAACGCAGGCGTACATTCAACGCCGAACGTTTCAAGAACAGGAATCGCCGGTCAACCGGTCAATTCCGGTCAAATCGTTATGTTGTTGACCGTTTAGTTGACCTGTGTGAAAGCTGATAAATTCCGAAATTCTATTCAGCACGTTCACGGGTAAACGATGCTTCAAACGTAATTGGTCAAAGTGGTGTAATTTTGTCGAATTAGTAGTGGGGAACGCAATGAGTGTGGAAGCAGAAGGTCGAATCGTAGGTGGAGTGATCGATTCAGCAATAAAAACTGTCAAAGCTGCTGGTGTTGCAAATAGCGAAGCCGAGAAACAAGTCGAGGCAATTGCAGCGTTCGTCCAGTTCGATCCGAATACAGAGGATCTAGCATCAGCACCCAACGCTACGGTTAAGGAAATGCAGGCTGTACTCGCTGTCGCTAATCTCGGTTCATTCACACTGGCAGCCAGAGAACTTGGTGTTTCTCAGCCAGGATTGAGTAGACAGGTTCAATGGGTAGAGAAACTTACGGGTTCGATCTCTTCGACCGAAGCGTCAAAAATGCACCGGTCACCCCGTCCGACTTAATTGTTTTGGAAGCGTTCAATGAAGCGTTGAACGCACTTGCCCGGTCGGTTGAGGCTGTTCGGCATTTGGCATGAGTTCGGACATCGACCGCCGAGTTCAGAGGAATCATGTCACTTTGCAGTGACCTTGATTTCTGGCAGATCCTTCAGTTGCTGGCGGTCGCCATTCGAGTCGATGGAACGAGATAATGGTTGTAGGTGATATCGGTCGACCTACGGCAGGTACCGAGCACAAACTCCGCTCTCTATCGCAGACGAAACTCGGCGATTAAAGCCGGTCTCTCCGCCAACAATCGTTCCATGTGGCTCTCAGGCCACATCTCGATACTCAGTGCCCGATCAGAGTCATTCTGTGCCTCGATGTGTGACACCGCATCGCTGGAGAAGCGGCCAGTCGTTGCGATGACCAGCACATCTACTCTCGGATGTTCCCAGAGGCTCATTTATTCCTTCAGCTGCGCGACTTCTCCCACATCAACGCTCTTTTTATGCCAGTGTTTACACTGGATGATCACTCGATATCTTTTCACCCCTCCCAGCGGGTCATTAACCACGCGTATCACTGA